>CAYJTD010000140.1:0-4778 GCA_964372525.1 uncultured Nitrosopumilales archaeon
TAGGTAGTTCTGATTTTGACAAGAGAACTGCAAACCCGTTGATATTTGTCATGTTGCCAAGGGTGAGATAAACAGATCGTTAATTAATTATATTGTTTAGAAACATTGCGAAATATCTGTAAGTATCTTTTAGCTATATTCGGCCACTGTCGTTCCTTAATACGTCTATATGCGTATTCCTGCATCTTTTTCATCCTTGCTGGATTGTCCAGCAATTCATTAACAGCCTTGCCGATCATCTTAGAGTTTTGATGCTTTACAAGATAGCCAATCTTTCCCGTTATTTCGTGTTTGGCATGTGTGAAAGGCGTTGTTACTACACACATCTTGTGTGCCATAGCATACACCAGTGCACCGCTGGAGATCTGGTTCTTCGCTAGATATGGTGCTATGAATATGTCTCCTGCAACCAAATAACGGCTGAATTCCTCTTCTGACAGAAAAAACTTTTCTATGAACCGTATGTGTTTCTGCAGACCCAATTCACGAACTTTCTTTTTCAGCATGTTAAGATACCTATCGCCTTCTATCTTCTTCACATTTGGATGTGTCTGGCCAATTATTAGGTATACAAAGTTCCTGTGCTTTGTTACAACATCTGACATAGCATTTATTGCGTATTCGAAACCCTTGCCAGAACTGATCAAACCGAAAGAAATCATCGCATGTTTTCCTTGCAATCCTAATCTTTTCTTTGCATCATCCTTAGACATACCCGCAATGGATGGAATCCCATGAGGAATGTAGATTACTTTATCGTTATCGCCTAAATCATATTTTTGCTCCATCACCTTACTTGAAAGGGGAACCATCACTATCACTTTCTCGCTAAGTTTGCATAGTTTCCTGAAAACTTCGACTCTCTCACCACTCTGATTTGGTTCCAGCGTATGCAGAACCGTTACTATGGGCTTTTTTACATTAACCATGAAATCTAGAATATACCTGCCCCAACTACCTCCAAATATACCAAATTCGTGTTGTACTACTGCGACATCTATAGTAGAACTGTTTATGAATTCAGCTGCTTCGATATATGATTCTCTTTCATTTTTCTTGATAGGATGTATTCGGGTATTTTTTACATGTATATCATCAGGAATGATCATTCGCATTATATCCACATGTATGGAATCTTTCAAACCTAGCAAGGAGTTTTGAAGACTGTATGTGAATTTTGCTATGCCGCATTGTGTTGGCAAGTATGTTGATACGATAGCGATGTTGAGCCCCTTAGTTTTATTGTTACGAGTGATCTGGTGCGTCATCTTAATCTGAATATTGTAGTAATAGCATCTGTTATGAATCTTTTCATGATTCAGAACTTATTGATTTCTATAATTAGTATTTGATAAATAAAAGCTGATAATTTTCATGTTTTGTACGATGAGATGTAATACTGTGGTATTTGCAACAATTTATTAAGTAGGTTAATTCATGAATAAATATGGCAGTAAAGAAATCGAGAAAACGGAAGAAATCTCTAACATTTGCTAGAAATAAAAAAGAACATGATCGATCCATTCTTCCTGAAATAATGAGAAATGGAGAACGCAAGACCAAAAAAATAATGCAAAGAGCTACTGCGGCAAAGGTTGTTGTAGTTTTTCCAACTAGGAACGAAGAAACTACGATCAAGGCATGTATAGATACAGCTAGGAAAAGTAAGTACAAGCCTTTGATAGTTGTTAGTGATGGACATTCTAGTGATAAAACTAGAGATATTGCAAAGAAATGTGGCGCTACTGTTGTTATGCCACAGGAAAGACTTCATCCGGGTAAAGGCGCAGCTATGGTTGAAGGGATAAAAGCTGCGTTGCAGAAAAAGCCAGATGTTATAGCTTTTCTTGATGCAGACATAATGAACCTTACACCAGAATGGATAGATCTTCTGGTTGATTCTATAATGGTAGAAGGTTATGATATGTCAAGAGGTTGGTATCTAAGAGCTCCAAGCGATGCTTCCGTAACCAAACTAGTGGCTAAGCCAATGCTATGGACATTCTTCCCCGAAATATGGCATTATGAACAACCGTTGAGCGGAGAGATAGCTGCTAAAGACGAAGTATGGAAGAAGTTAGTTGACATGGATCCACCAGATGGATGGGGTGTTGATGTATGGTTCCTTATAGAGACAGCCATGGCAGGCTACAAGATCAAGGAAGTATTTTTGGGAACTAAAAGCCATAGATCGTATCTATCATATGCTACTGATGTCTCCAAACTGGCGAAGATGGGAGAGCAGGTAGGATTGGCGATAATTCAAGAAGCCATAAAGTATCAGAGAATTGATAATGCTGCACAGACTAGGGTCTAATCCCTTTTACTTTTTCTTAAAATTTCTCCATTGAATTTAGTATATCATCCATCTCCGCTGTAGCCACAGCTATAGCTTTGTCAGCTGCTCCATAGTATACATATAATTTGTTGTCAAGCATAGCTATACCAGTTGGAAATACAACGTTAGGAACGTCTCCAACAAGTTCGTACGGCTCTTTTGGTTCCAGTATGGGTTTCTTTGTTTTTGCTATGACGTTTGATGGATCGTTAATGTCCAGTAACACAGCCCCAGCTCTATACGCGAAATCTACATCAACGCCATGATACAGCACTAGCCATCCGTCTTTAGTTTTGATTGGTGGAGGTCCAACACCAACCTTTCTTCGTTCCCACTCTTCTTCAGGCTGAACTAGGACTTTATCGCCTGACCATTCATGCAGATTGTCAGAATATGCTAGCCACATACTTGGGTTTGCCGTTCCATACTTTTCTCCCACCCAGTTGGGTCTGTGTATCATCACATACTTCCCGTTGATCTTTTCAGGGAATATAACAACATCCTTATCATCAACTCCATAGGGGGTTATGATTCCAATTTTATTATAATCGAAGAAATCCTCCGTTGATGCCAGAGCGGTTCTTGCTATACCTTTTTCTTTCTGTGGGAATGAGAGAACCACGTATGTTACGTATATAGTATCGGCTAGTATGGTAAGTCTAGGATCCTCGCATCCACCGAGTTCATATCTTAAAGTTGGTTCCATCACAGGTGTATCGAACCTCTTGAAGTTTATCCCATCTTCGCTTACTGCATATCCCAATCTTGAAATGTAATGATCATACTCTCCAATTGCACGGTACAGCATGTGAATTTTGTTATTATGGTTAATTGCTGCACAATTGAATACTGCCTTCGATTCCCAGAAGTTTGCTGTATTGGGCACCAAAATAGGGTTATGGTTGAATCGCTCTAAACCCACAATGCTACCGTAAATTATACTATATTTAAACCTGTACTACGAAAATTCATTTATATACGTTAAGAGGAGGAGCAACTTGAATGAGGTACAAAAAAATATTATGCACATATGATGGTTCATCTAGATCAGAAAAAGCGTATGAGCATGCAAAGTATTTGGCAAAGGAGCTGAATTCGGAACTTATACTTCTGAATGTATTATCTGTACCTGCAAAACCATTTGGGATTTCACCTACAACAGGAGCAAGAAAAAATATCAAAGAACATCTGGAAAAAATAGAAAAAACATTGGAAAAAGATATTGAAAAAATGTTATCGCAGAAAGTAAATGAGTGCAGAAAACTAGGGATCCCTGCCAGACATGTTATAGAGTATGGCGTTCCCGTAGAGAAAATACCAGAGTTTACGATAAAGGAAAAAGTTGATGTCATAATAATGGCGAGTAAACCACTACCTGGGATTGCAAGAATGAACACGCTTGGAAGTGTTAGTAGGGTTGTTGCAGAGCGTGTTAACTGTCCTGTTCTAATAGTGCATTAGCCATGAAGCAGAGCAGATAGCTGCCAATCATATCCTTAAACCTAGAACTTCAAACACCAAACTTGAATCCCCCTACAGACACTCCTGGTCCCGATGTCTCTTCTCTATGGCTTATTCCTAGCAAGTCTATCAACTCCTTTAGGTTCTTTGTCTGGAAGTAGATTGTCCCAGGACCTGTAATTTCGGTAACAAGGCCCTCGCCTCCCAGTATTGTTGTCTTCAACCCGCCTAGCTTCATAACTTTGTAATTCGCACTAGCGCTCATTGCAACTAGATGGTAGTTGTCAAGCACCATCTTCTCTCCATTTCCCAACTGTTTCTGTATTATTCCTCCATAGGCGTTAACAAACATCTCTCCACTTCCTACGGCTTTGAGCATGAATAACTCGCTTCCAAAGATACCTTTTGTAAATCCCTGCCATTTAGTATCAAGTTCAATTCCCGGTGTGGAAGCAATGTACGAGCCTGACTGTACAATATACCCATCTCCATTGAGAGATATTTGCACAATATCTCCTACCGGTGGACCTGTAAGACCTAACGTGCAACCATCTTCCTGTGCTATGTAGTCATTTACAAAGAATGATTCTGCTCCCAAAGCTTTTAGTTTCAAACTTTTGAAGAAACCGCCTTCACGCATCTTGGTCTTAATTTCAATATTTCCTTTCATAAACACCAGTGCCCCAGATTCTGCTGTGATCTTTTCTCCTTTACCCATTTGGATCTCTACCATGCTCATTGGATTCTTTACAATCTGGTATTGCATGGCAGAGTAGTAATGGATGTAAGATAAAAACTCGTTGCTATGTTAGTTATTGCTCAAACGCCAATAAACAAACATTATTAAGTTTATTCTAAATGGCTTAGAATTGGACCGGAATGACGGGCCGGAAATCGATATATGCATGAATATCGATTGTTCAATCGTCTAGCCTGGTAGGATGCTCCCTTGGCATGGGAGAGGTCGTGGGTTCAAATC
>CAYJTD010000141.1:0-4774 GCA_964372525.1 uncultured Nitrosopumilales archaeon
ATTTTGTTCCATGTAAAATCAGGAATAGTCTACTTACTACACTTTCTCATACTACTTTTGGCTCAACTATCTTGAAGAGCTGTAATCAGCATTTACAAATCAGCTTCTTAATTTCCTTTATGGATAGAAAAATGTCACATTCCATACAGACCCATCCATATATTCGACCAAGTTTTGTGCCGAACCCTCTATAACGCATATCTTTGCTGCATTCTGGACATCTGAAAGCCATCTTATACAACTCATCATACTTTCTCATATCACAGTATTTATCATGGTACTGAAAACAGTTTAGTGGTAGTGATTTTAATTAATACTGCAACTAAATGGATAGATCACAATGTCAGAATATGAAATAGCATACGGCCTAGACATTTCTTCACAGCTATGCTATATGACTTGCAATATTCGTTCTAGGTCTTCCATACATCGCTGAACTTCCTAAATGCTTCTGTGACAGTCTTCTGCGTTTCTTCGAATAGCTTAGTGTATGCCTCAAACTGTGTTTCACTGTACTCCTTCACTCCCTCATTAAATGCTTCCAGCGATTCGCTCCACGCTTCTTGGTACTTTTTGAAAGCTTCTGCCATAGTTTTCTTCTGCTCTTCTGTACTGCTCTTACTAGCTAAACTGGTAACCAATTCTATGGCTTCCAAGACCTTTTGATTTGCTGTTTTCGCTTTTTCTTGCCATGCACTCATATGATACAATAGATAGTGCTTATTGATAAATACGATCATTGGTTGTACTTGAACTATGTAATATTTCGTCATCTACCTAATTCATTTATTGTTCAGCTTTCTGAACTTTTTTCCTCAATCCTCTTTCCCATTCATAACGGATTGTAATAACCTGAGCCCACCAAGGACTTACTCTATATTTCTCTCTAAGATGTCTTGCTGTTAGCGTATGTCCTTTCTTTTTCATTCCCCATTTGTCAAGTATTGAATACCAACGCTTGGAAGACTTGCCAGTTCTCGCCTTTACTACCTCATCGCTTATTCGTCTCGTACCAGTTTTCTTTTTTGCAGTCATAATCGGAGTCTTATTGTCTATTCTGCCAGAGACCAATAACGTTACCTTCTGTATCGGAAAATTGTGCGTAAAAACCAAAGTCTCCTACATTTTGTTTAGGCAAAACCATTTTTCCACCAGCTTTCTCTATCTTACCTAGATAATCGTCTATTGAAGGTACGTTTATGACGATTACTGGAGATTGATTGGGAACTTTTCTTTTGAACATTCCTCCGTTAATGGCACCAGGTTCCTTAGGCATATGCTTGTCATCACATTCTACAGTATTCACCATATGGTATTCCAGCCGAAGATACTTTTGTAAAATTTCTGTGCTCGATCAAGTTCATCTACAGGAATTTCGAAATGTACTACTTTATCAATTTATGCCATTCCGATTGTCTGACTAATTAATATTGTCATTGTAAACAAAAAGACTGTTAATAATTTGTAAATTGATTTCTGCCTTGTATTGTTGAACATGATTTATAAGTTCTAAGTTAATGAATAAATTAGTGGAAAGCAGTAGCGGAAGAAGTAGAAGTGGGTGGTGGTATCTATTACCTATCTTCTTCAATATAGTAGGTGGTGTAATTGCCTATTTCGTGTTAAGAGATGATGATCCTAGAAAAGCCAAGAATTGTTTATGGCTCGGTATTATATTGACTGCTATTAGTGTGGGTATGATGGTAGTTAGTTTAGCTTTCTTCGGCATGACTGAAGATAATTTTTGGCCTTCATACAGATCCATATAGGATTAGAGGAAATGATGGATTTTAATCTGTCTTCGTAAACTTCTCGCTGTTATCCTTCATAGTATTCCTCAATAGCTTTGTAAAAATGCCAAACGGTCTTACTTTTTGCCATTCCTTATCATCATACTTACTTGCGTAATACACTGACATGGCCAAGTCTGCACCTATGTAAAAAAGTGCCGCAACGGCTGCATACGCATAGGGCTCGACCATATCTATATGTGGCAATCAATTTATTTTAATGCTTCTCATTGCAGACAATTAAACAGGAATGATGATGTTGTCTTTAAACCATGCATGAATAGGTAGGTAAGTTAAGTTATAACTTTTAAGTGACAAATGCAACAATGATCTATATGGAATTCGTTAACGTCAAAGAGCCGGAACTTAATAAGCCAATAGTAATAGCCGCAATGCAAGACATGGGCAATGTTGCTAGTATTGCTGTTGATCTTATCAATAAAAACCTAAAGACAGATCTATTTCGATACGTCTCTCCTCCTTCGCCTGATTATGTGGTAGACAAAGGTGGTTACATCGACTACCAGCAACACAGATGGGAGTACAGGTATGCTGACGGCATTATAGTATTTGGCGGAGGTGCGGCTCAACCGCAGACAAGTGAAGAACTCTATGCACTTTGCGGGGATGTTATTCAAGTTGCTAAGACGCACTCTGCACAATTGATCTATACATTGGGTGCATTTCATACTGGCAGAGTAATGGGTGTGGAAGAAAAGACATTTGTTACAACCACTTCTAAAGAATTAACGGAGCAGGTTAAGAAACTGGGTATTGAAACAACTCCAGGTTCGTCATTAATCACAGGTTTCAATGGTCTTATACTTGGCTTTGCAAAATCTAATAATATTCAAGGTATAGGTCTTTATGGTGAGATCAATGAGCCGCGATTACCACAGTACCGTGCGGCCAAGAGTGTCTTACAAACATTGGAACGATTGACGTATATGAAATTTGGAGAATTGAGAGAGCTCGATGTGATGGCACAGGCAGTTGATGATGAAATAAAAAAGCAAAAATCAGATCGTTCGTGGTACGATATTACATAGTGTAAAGAGATAGCTTACAATTTATATGCAAAAAAAGAAATAGCTACAGAAAACTAGATGGTAGCTGTTCTAACAGAGCAACTTACAAAGGTGTATGCAAATGGAGCTACTGCTGTAGATAATATTTCATTCAGCGTAGAAGAAGGTGAGATATTTGGATTTCTTGGTCCAAACGGCGCAGGCAAGACAACAGCAATAATGATTCTAACAACACTATTGAAGCCAACCTCTGGAAAGGCATTCGTATCAGGCTACGATGTTGATAGAGAGGCAAGCAAGGTTAGATCAAACATAGGCTATGTATCGCAGGATATTGCTATTGATGAATATCTTACTGGAAGAGAAAACTTGTTACTTCAAGGTAGGTTAAATCATATGCCTGCGAATCTGCTAAATGACAGCGTTGAAGAAGCTTTAGAGTTAGTTGAGCTGAAAGACCGGGCAACTGATATCGTGGGCACTTATTCGGGAGGTATGAGGAAGCGATTGGATATTGCAGCAGGGTTGATTAACAAACCGAAGGTGCTCTTTCTTGATGAACCAACGTTAGGACTAGACATTCAAACACGCCGCAGGATCTGGGATTACATCAATAAAATAAACAAAGAATACAAAATGACAATATTTCTTACAACACACTATATGGAAGAAGCCGATAAACTTTGCAACAGAATAGCCATCATTGATCATGGTAAGATAAAAGTTTCAGGGAATCCAAGTGAGCTGAAACAGAATATTGGGAGTGAGGTGATAGTTTTGAAACTTGATAATCATTCTGATAAAATAGAAAAGTTAGATGAATTTGTTGGTAAAGTCAAGGGTTTGCAAAACGTAGGTGATGTCAGACATGCAGATCAATATCTGATTGTGTCTACAAAGGGAGGGGAGACTTTAGTTCCAAAAATATTCGAGGTCTCAGATGCATGTAGCATAAAGATATCATCCATATCGCTTAAGGAGCCTTCACTTGATGATGTATTTTTAGCGTACACCGGGAAGGGATTGCGTGACGAGGATGGTACAAAATGGACTGGTGCACAGATGGTTGAGCGATTCAGGAAAGCCAGAGCGTGACATATGGTATGATGGCAACAGACGCTTACTGGGTCTTTTGGCGTGAGTTGAAAAGGTATAGCAGATCTAAGGTTGGAATTATAATAAGAATTGTGCAACCGGCTGCTTGGCTGATACTAATAGGAAGTACTTTCGCTGGAACTCAAACACTGCTTGATACTACTGGTTATCCAGGTTCTTACATTGAGTACATAACTCCTGGCATCATCATGCTGACTGCAATTTTCAGCAGCATATTTGGTGGTGCTACGACGCTATGGGACAGAAGATTTGGATATATGAACAAGTTATTGACCACCCCGATTTCGAGAACCTCTATAGCATTAGGCAAGATGTTTGGTATTTCAATAATAGCAGCTATCCAAGCATCAATAATAATTGCCATAGCACTCACAATGGGAATTCGATTGGAAAGCGCTATAGGTTTGCTACCGGCCATGCTTGTAATAATTGCTTTCTCTATGGGATTAGCAGGTATATCGTTGGTAGCAGCTGTGCTTGCCAAATCACAGGAGTCATTCTGGGCTATGATGAATTTTCTTGGTATGCCTCTGTTCATGCTCAGCTCTGCATTGTTTCCATTAGAGCTAATGCCTGATTGGTTGGCTACAGCAGTGCAGTTAAATCCTCTGACCTATACGATTGAGCTTGTAAGGATGCTCATCATCGGTAATGCAGTATCGAATATCAATTTGGTTGTAGATATTTCGGTTTTGATCGGTTTTGTTGCTGCTATGACTGCTTTTGCAGCATACATGTTCACAAGAGAAGTAAGTAAACCTGTTTGATGATTGAATTGATGGAAGTAAAATGGTGGGGCCGGCCGGATTTGAACCGGCGACCTACGGGTCACTGCAGCTC
>CAYJTD010000142.1:0-4752 GCA_964372525.1 uncultured Nitrosopumilales archaeon
ATTGACTTGACGAACTCTGGTCTGCAGTCAGGATAATTAACATCATCTTTGTGGGCTCCGTATGCAACCGTTTCTGCATCTATGCTAAACGCCCATGCAGATGCTATGCTTAGGAAGATAGCATTTCTTACCGGAACTACTATACTGTAATCGAATTCTCTTGGCATTGATGAATTTGCATCCGTTAACACATTGCTGCTTGCATAAAGTTCCTTCATGAAACCAATGTCAACTATTTTATGTTCATTCACTTTCATATGATCGGCAATGATCTTCGCCTTTTCCACTTCAACCTTGCTTCTCTGTCCATAGTAAAACGTGATTAAGTAAAGATCATGTCCGTTGCTTTTCAAGTGTGCAGCTGTGCATGCAGAGTCCGCTCCACCGCTAACTATGCAAACAGTTTTCAAGGCAGATGTTCTGCAATTACGTTACTAGTGAACTACTATCGGACAAGTCCGATAGCCTCTAATTGTTCCTGCTTCCTTGACCCCATCAGGATCTCCACAGGCGTAAATTCCCCACGTTCCATGGGTAGTCCGAGTAACCGTAATCCTCTATTCTTTATCTCAATAGCGGAATTGTAATCCCTATCAATTACCAGACCGCATCTATCGCATCTATGTATGCGAATGGCAAGTGATTTTGGAACCTTGCTGCCACACCTTGAGCATTGTATTGTAGTGTTTCTGGCTTCAACCTCGATCATCAGTTTGGATTTGTAATCTATCATCTGTTTGAACATGCCCCATCCTGCATCGGTAATCGATTGAGCAAGGTGATGGTTCTTTACCATATTTGCTATTCGCAGACGCTCAAGGAATATCACATCATATCTTGATGCGTAGTGAGTTGATAGCTTATGCAGTAAGTCTTTCCTTCTGTTGGCGATGCGTTCATGGATACGCTGATAATATGTAACTGCCTTCCTGTAGTTCTGCGAGCCTTCTACTCTTCGTGATATTCTCCTGTTTGCCCTTATCAACGGTTTCAACATCTTCTTCAGGTTGTGCGGATGCTCTGTTGCTTTGCCATCTGAATCACACGCAAGGTTCTTTATGCCAACGTCTATTCCTATTGACTTTTTGAAATCAATTATTTGAGGCATCTGGAAGCCTTTCTTCACCGATATGCAGACATACCATCTCCTCTCTGCTTTCATTGTTACTGTTACCTGCTTTATCTCTCCACTGATCTGTCTATGGAGTCTTAATTCGATGTATCCAATCTTTGATAGCCAGAGTAGATCAGTGTTACCATGCCTTACTATCTTGAATCCGCTCTGGTTGTAGGTGAATGAATTGTATTCGTCTCTTCGCACAAAGTGTAATTTGCCAACCTTATGCCCGTTCTTTCTCAATACTTTCAATACCTGCTCTGCACCTTCAAGTTGCGTTGATACCATCTGCAGCATCTTGCTGTGGTAATTGTTCAACCAGGGTTCCTCTTCTTTCAGCTCTGTTAAAGCATAGTTCATGTCTTCTTTTGTCAGATAGCCATGACCAGCAAGTTTGATGAAGTAATTGTATACCCATCGGCAGGCACCCAGTGTGTTGATAAGCTTACCTTCCTGCTCTTTAGATGGATAGAGACGGAATTTGTAGTTACGCAATTCATTCATTCATCCATCTACCGACCATACTTGTATAGCTGACTTCTTGCTTAAATCTTTTAAAAATATTGCGGCATTCATCCACTGGACAAGTCCAGTGGTCTTCTGCCGTCTTCACTGATAAATCACGTTAACATTTTCCTTCGTGATGAATATTATACTATTTACTAAATACTATAGTTTTTAGCTGCGGCATTTTTATCGCGGCAACTAATTAACAAAATACCAACAATGGTAGCAAGGGAGAAATTGGTATGAATTGGAAGGGCGATGATGAACCGCGTGCGATCTGACCAATCGGGATGATTGGCGACACATGTCTGAGCCCTTCCGGTTCTACTAACTCCAATCTTGCTAATAAATTTATGCTGGCTAATTAATCGTTTACTATCTTCTTCGGCTTCCCTAACTGTCCTGGGTCCAAATTGAATACAATAGTCTTTAACGTAGTCATCTCTTTTATGCTGTGACCAATGCCTTCCCTTCCAAGTCCAGAATATTTTACGCCACCAAACGGGAAGTAACCAACTCCATGTCTAGGCAGATCGTTTATCGTCATCTCTCCCACCTGCAATCTTTTCGCTATCTTCCACATTCGATAGAAGTTATTGGTAAAAACACAGGAGTCAAGACCATAGTTTGATTTATGTCCAATATCTATTGCTTCATCTTCGCTCTTTATTCTAACTATTGTGACGACTGGGCCAAAAGTTTCTTCCCAAGCTATTCTGGCAGTTAATGGAACATTATCCAAAACGGTTGGCTCAAAGTAGTTGCCTTTACGTTTTCCTCCCTTCAACAGTTTAGCACCTTTTTCTACTGCGTCTTTGACAAGTTCTTCGACATAAGCAGCTGCTTCTTCGCTGACCAGTGGACCCATGTTAATCCCTTCGTTTCTAGGATCTCCAACTTTCCATGGATCTACATGCTTCAGAATTTTATTTACAAATTCATCTGCAACACTTTCCTGCACCAGAACTGAACTTACGGCATCACATCTTTGACCGGCATTCTTCAACGCTCCATCTGTACAACTCTTTGCCGCAAGTTCAAGGTCTGCATCATCAAGCACAATCGCCATACCCTTACCTCCAAGCTCAAGATGAAGTTTCTTCAGAATTGCCTTTCTCGATATGCTCTTACCTGTTTCGGTACTGCCGGTAAAGTTCACCATTGATATTCGCTCATCAGAAACCAGAGCATCGCCAACAGCACTACCGTTACCAGTAATTACGTTGAATACGCCTTCAGGTATGCCTGCTTCCTCCATTACTCTTGCAAACAACGTTAGTGCTAATGGATCTGCACTTGGCGGTTTCGATACTACAGTATTGCCAGCAAGTATTGCAGGGATGATCTTTGCCAGACCTATGAAGAGTGGATAGTTGAATGGCGATATGGTAGCAACAACACCAAGAGGTTCTCTGATTACTAAAGCTACTTTACCAATAGTATCTGGACTCCAGTCACCAGGTAAGTATTCTCCAAATATTCTACTCGCTTCTTCCATCGCAAGTTCTATTCTTTCAATCGATGCTTTCACTTCACCTTCAGCATCTTTTCTAGGCTTTCCAGCCTCAAGTATTATTGTACCGATGAAATCTTCTTTGTGTTCTGTCAGTACTTTCCTGACCTCTTCAAGAAATTCTAGCCTTTCAATTCCAGGAACATCCCTTATAGTTTGTCTTGCATTATATGCAGCAGTAACGGCTATTTCAACATCCTTTTCATTGCAATCAGGAACTCTTGCTATTATGCTATTATCGATAGGACTCTTAACATCGATGAATTTCTTAGTATTAGATTCAATCCATTTTCCCCCTATGAAATTTCGAAATATAGGTACATCTTTTACATCGTAAATATCATCAAAGGTTTTACTTAATTTTATTTTTGACACTTGCATTGTATTAAGTAAGTACTTTCTCCAATAAATATATTGACAAATAATTGTATGCACGATCGTGTTAATTGTTGTTATTTACAAGCAGTCACAAATTCAATCGATATCATGTAGCCGTTGTTACTGTGTAAACGCTCGCACTGGTCAAGAAAACTTAATAATTTTCGTTCGAATATAACCCTTCATGGATACTATCCGCACATTGAAGATTTTGGGCAAGTGGTCTGTCAGCAGAATGATGGGTCAAAGAAGACCGATAGTTGCGGTATTCAGTTTAACGAATTATTGCAACTTTTACTGCCCCATGTGTCCGTTCGGTGATCCCAATAAAGAAGGCCAAATGAAACTTGCGAGAGAACGGGATCTTTCTACGGAGCAATGGAAACACGTCATGAACAAAGTAGCTCCTTATTGCATTTGGTCTATAGTCGAAGGAGGCGAACCCACAAGCAGGAAGGATATTTTTGAGTTGTTAAAACACCTGAAGAGTCTGAAGATCCCTGTTACCATGATATCCAACTGCTCCCTGTTACATACGATCGATCTAAATGAATTGAAAAATAATGTTGACTTTGTTTGTTGCAGTATTGATTCTATAAAGAAGGACTCTTACTGCAAGGTACGGGGAGTAACGCCTGAGATGTACAACAGGGTAATGAATAATTTGAAGATGCTGAATGATTACAAGATCAAACATTATCTGAACTCTGTAATAACTAAATGGAACACGGAAGAATTCATTACAGGCGAATACTTTGATTTTGTAAGAAAAGAGCTGGACGTTCACACTGTCGGTTTAACTTTTGTGGAAGATAGATCTGATGTCAATTATTCGCTCCTGCCAGATAGGCAAACAATAACAAAAGTTTGTGAAAGTGTTCTGGATTACATGAAAAAGAATACTGATCCCATGATACTGATACCGCCATTGTACTGGCAGCAGATCAAGGAATATGGCAGAACAATGTTTGAGGAATGCGGCATATGGAAGAGCGTCTATGTTAATGGTGATGGCAGCGTAATGGTTCCATGCTGGAAGTATCACACACCAGATCGTACCTTCAGTTTGTTGGATCATGATATTGATGAACTGTGGAGCCTGCCGGAATGGGAAGATGTAAAAACATGCAAGGACTGCCAAGTTCTTGGTTGCATCTGGTATTCATCGCAGAGTCCATCTGTAGTGGCACGTGGATACATGCGTGGCATTTCAACATTGATCAAAAGACAGATTGCA
>CAYJTD010000143.1:0-4742 GCA_964372525.1 uncultured Nitrosopumilales archaeon
TGATGGTTGCGTCTAGGATGAATTCTGGTTCCAAATTTCTTGCAGAAATGAAGGATAGGTACAATGCAGTCACTATTGGCTTTAGCGGCTGGGCACTTGCAAACTGGTACATGTATTCAGCTGGTTTAGATTACGCACTGCCATTGAGCGATCATTGTGACTTTGACGAATTGATTTCAATAGTTAAAGCATGCGATCCTTCCAAGGTATACACTTTCCATGGTTATTCCGCAGAGCTAGCAGAACAGTTGAATAAACTTGGATATGATGCTGAACCACTGGTGAAAGGTAACCATAAACTGTCAGACTTTACCGAGGAATAACTTAATCAGTTGTATTTGATTTCCTTAACTAGCATTAGTGTTACTAATCAGACATAAGAGAGGCAAAGGCTTATAATACTTGATTTTACTTAAGAGCAAGGGATTAGTTGGATATACGTGAAGGACTGACATTTGATGACGTGCTTTTAGTCCCGAAGCATTCTAGCGTAATTTCTAGATCACAGACTAATCTTAAAACTAAATTATCTAGGAAGATAGCACTGAACATACCTATCGTAAGTGCAAACATGGATACTGTTACAGAAGCAAACATGGCTATTGCACTTGCTCGGGAAGGAGGCATAGGCATTGTGCACAGATTCCTAACGATAGAACAGCAAGTGGAGGAAGTTCAGAAGGTGAAGCGTTCTGAAAGTATCATAATAGAGCAGCCCTACACTATAACACCAGAGCAGACGATAAAACATGCAATAGATTACATGAAGAAGGTGAGAGTTTCTGGGTTACTGGTTGTTCAAAATGGCAGTATATTGGTTGGTATAATAACTGGCAAGGATATTAGATTTGAAAGCAACCTTGAAAGAAAGATTGCAGACGTTATGACTAGGAATGTTATAACTGCAAAATATGGTATAACTATTGACGAGGCCAAGGAAGTACTGCATAAGAACAGGATAGAGAAGTTACCACTGATTGATGAGGAGAAGCATGTTAAGGGTTTGATTACAAGCAAGGATATTACGAAGATGAACGAGTATCCGTTTGCTTCGAAGGATAAGAAAGGCAGACTGCTTGCAGGCGCCGCTGTTGGTGTCAAGGGTGATTTCATGGACAGAACTGAAGCATTGTTGGAAGCAGGCGCAGATACAATAGTGGTTGATATTGCGCATGGGCACAGCGAAAATGCGATAAATGCAGTACGTCACATAAAGAAAGCATTTCCTGACTGCGAGCTGATTGCTGGCAACGTTGCAACGCAAGAAGGTGTGAAGGATCTTGCAGGTGCTGGCGTTGATGCTGTAAAAGTAGGCGTAGGTTCTGGCTCCATATGCATAACTAGAATTATCACAGGTTCTGGCGTTCCACAGTTAACGGCTATAATGGACTGTGCAAAGACAGCTAAGGATTACGATCTTCCTCTCATCGCTGATGGTGGAATAAGGAATTCTGGAGATATTACAAAAGCGCTTGCGGCAGGTGCTTCAACGGCAATGGTTGGCAGCTTGCTTGCTGGTACCGATGAAAGTCCTGGAGCGAGTTTGACCAAGAACGGCAAGAAGTACAAGATCTACAGGGGCATGGCATCATTCTATGCTTCACTAGGAAGAAAGTTCAGAGAAGGGGAATTAACGATTGAAGACGATCTGAATGATTATGTGCCAGAGGGTGTAGAAGCCCTTGTAGATTACAAGGGTAGCGTAGTTGAGATAGTACGACAGTTAGCTGGAGGTTTGCGTTCTGGCTTAAGTTACTGTGGGGCAAGCACAATACCTGAAATGCAAAAGAATGCAGAATTCATAAAGATGACAACTGCAGGCTATATGGAAAGCATGCCGCATGATGTAGATGTTATGTAAATTACAAATGTCTACACGGCAAGTGAATTACTGACAACCTCTATTAAGAAAATTATCCAGCCATTCTCTAGCTTTCTGAACCTTCATGTTGTAATCAGAGGATTCAGTAATTTTAGTTTTGAATTCTAAAAATATAGGCGAGTCTGCAGGATAATGAGTTTCCAGTACTCTCTCGGCTTCCAGTAACCATGATCTTGAAGAATCATGATCCATCGCACGGCGTTCAACCTGAGATGTGTGAAGTTTATCATATGGAGTTGTTGCCAAGTGTTTCTCGAGATCTATGTGCACTGAAAATTCCTTTGAACGATCTATGTATCCATTTTTTAGCTTTGATCGCAAATCATTCTCTGTTTTAAGATCTAATTTGTCGTAATGGTTTATGTGAGAGTTTTCGCATCTGAGGTTGAATACCTTGAGATGGATGATTTTACTTTCAGAGAGTTCAAACTCCCCAACATACATGGGCTTACTATTACAATCCTTCGGCTTGCTACATTCTACGAACATCCGTGCTTTTACCAATGTACATATTTTTCAGTAGAATCTTAAAAACGTTAATGCAAAATGTGGATCAAAGATAAATTGTGTAGTATTATGCTAAAAAAGTAAGGGATTTGTAGGCACAATTCTGTATCTATTTCTTAATAGCGGCTTTTGCTTTAGCTGCTAGTTCTGGAGGGATTTCGTCCATGTTGTGAACCATCTTTGCATGGACGGCAGCTATTTTCATAATCTCTTCCTCTGATGAGGCACCTTTTATCTCAAAATCGCAGTCCACGTCCACATCTTTACATTTTAATTTCATATCTATGCCTTGGATCATATACATAGTTGCAATAATAAACCTTTACAGCAAATAATATAATTCAAATTTTTTACTTGGCTTAACAGCTTTATGCGTTTTGTATGTACGGCTACCAGCGGTCATCGTAATAGATGGCGGTAACGAGCAAGTCGCTCACTAGTAGCCAGTATCGTTTGCATTCATAATTATTTATCACCCATGTATACAGTGCATACAAATACAATCAAACTGAAACAGTAAGGCTAATCAAATCCTATAACTTGATGTCACGCGATTATTGTTTGAATTTAGGATACGAGCCCAGCACTTTCAAAAATTCAGTATTATCCTTCAAATGCTCCAAACATTCCTGAACTTTCTGATCCTTTCTATGACCCTCAAAATCAACATAAAAATTGTATTCCCATGGTTTCTCTTTCGTTGGTCTAGACACAATCATCGTTAAATTTATGTCTCTCGAAGCAAACTCGCCAATTACCTTATGCAAAGCGCCGGGAACATGCTTTGCAGTAAAGATTACAAGTGTTTTGTCATTACCAGTAGGTTCCGAATCCTTATCTGTCAAAACTATGAAACGAGTATAATTATTCTTACTATCCTCTATCCCTTTCTCAATTATCTTCATATCATATGTTTCTGCAGCTCTTTCACTCGCAATAGCACCTGCATTGTCTATAGGAAATTCTTTGAGCATTTTTACACTGCCCGCAGTATCATAAAATGGAATAGGTTCCAGCTTGTGTTTCTGCAGAAAATTTCTGCATTGCCCAAGCGCTTGTGGATGCGAATATACTGATTTTACCTTACTCAGGTCGCTGTCTTTGTAGCTAATCAAACAGTGTACTACTCGAAAATATATTTCATTGCAGACAATCTTTTTTGTGTTGATCAATAGGTCATAGGTTTCATTCACACTGCCTTCTATGGAATTTTCTATGGGCACTACAGCACAGTCAGCTTCTTTGCTTTCAATGGCGTCAAATACTTCTGATAGAGTCCTACGTGAGATCAGCTCTATATCGGAACCAAAGTGCTGGAGTGCAGCCATCTCACTGTATGCTCCACGCTCTCCCTGGAATACAACTTTCAACTCAATTACCTTGCAGTACTAGATTTGCCTTGCCGTAATCTTCAGCTAACTTTCTCTCTTCAGTAGTGCCACATTCAATACATTTTACACGACCATCAACTCTTACAACACTGCCGCCGCAGGAATGGCACATCGTATAGATTACGCCGAGGTTTGAATCACGAAAGTCTACATGTATGTTGGCATTCAACAGACTATCTACTCGAGCTCTTCCCACATCTCCTTCCTTGAACATTACGCTACTTCTTCTTCCCCTACCACCACGCATAAGTGATATTGCAGTAAATCCAGCAGCGCTCTTCTTGTTGTTAACATAAAGTATGCGCATACTCACCATGTTTCCAGGTACCATATCGATGAATCCTATCACAATATCACCAGTTTTTGGCACCAGTGATTTCTTTGTATGATCAACCTTGGCTAATCTCTTCTTAAAATCAAATGTGGCTTTTCCTATTCCACTGGCTCTAATTACACCATTTTGTTCGTAAGTGCCATTACCACCTTCAAACTCCTCTATCGACGCAACCTCTTCACCAGGTAATTTTACTTTCTCTTCCATATTCTAATCATCTACCTTATGATCAACCACTATTTTATCGTTAAAGCCAGTGCGGAATCTTCAGAAAGTCATCTATGCTTTCCTTATTCAATAGTTTAATCAATGCGTTTGCCTGTGGCACTGAAAGAACGGGCTTTGTAAACGAATTATCGATAGAAATTCTCGGGCATGCCACCTGTATGAAGGCATCTATATTGCTGAAGACCATCAGTCTTTCATTAGTAACTTCTGTAAGAGCAATCAGCTGCACCTTCTTGTTATGCTTTTCCAACTCCTTCTTCAATTCAAGCACACGGTTAAGCATGAACTGACCTTCCTTCAAACCAACTACTAAGCCAATAGTGTTGGCATCTAGCGCCTTGTATATGGCAAGAATAGACTTTTTCTGCAGATCAAGCGCAAACTTGGTTACATCCCTTAT
>CAYJTD010000144.1:0-4739 GCA_964372525.1 uncultured Nitrosopumilales archaeon
GCAAATAGTGCCGAAAGCGGGAATACTACGAGTCTGAATCCTATTTTTCTTAACTCTTCTGCAGAGAGTAATGGTGTTTTACCTCCCTCCATCATATTTGCAACTAATGGTGCATCAACAGATTTCCCGATTCTTTTCAAGTCATCAATTGTACGAGGCGCTTCGATGAATACCGCATCTGCTCCTACCTTCCTGTACTCCTTTCCTCTCCTTATGGCTTCATCGAGTCCAAGAGGTGCTATAGCATCGGTTCTTGCAACTATAACGAATTCCTTACTTCTCCTCGCTTCTACCGCGGCTTTCAATTTCGGTATATACTCATCAGTCGAAACAACTTGCTTGCCAGCCATATGACCACATCTCTTGGGCCATATCTGATCTTCAAGGAAAACACCAGCAGCACCAGCAGCTTCAAGGTCACGTATTAATCTCCATACAGTCAAGGGATTACCATAACCCGTATCGACATCTACAATAAGTGGTATGGAAATACTCCTAGCGATCTTTCTTGCTTGTTCAACAGATTCACCTGCATTTAGAAAACCATAGTCAGGCATGCCAAGTATTCCTGCAGATACGCTGTAACCCGATTGAAACACAACATCAAAGCCCACATGTTCAGCAATTCTGGCACTCAACGCATCATAAACTCCCGGCATCACTATTATCTTGCTTTTGTCATTAAGTTGTTTTAGTAATGATTTCATGATTCTGTGTCGGCAGAGAAATTATTTAACCTTATATCTAAACAACATATGCATAGACTACACTTCATAGCGAACACTTTAAAAAATCCGATATTGAATTAGACATATGCGGATATGCTCTTTTCTTCCCAGTGCTACTGAAATATTGTATGAATTGGATATAGGAGATAATGTTGTAGGCGTAACACATGCATGTGATTTCCCTCCTGATGCGAGTAAGAAGACGATTGTTGTTAGAAGTGTCTTCGATGCTGCTAGGTTAAGCAGTGAAGAGATAGATAAGATGATTGTTCAATTAGTAAGAGAAGGAAAAGATGTTTACGAAGTAGATGATAACGCATTAAAAAATGTAGATCCTGATCTCATAGTTGTACAGGGTTTGTGTGAAGTATGCTCGCCACATAGGAAAGAACTTGATAGAGCAATGAACATTCTAAATAATAAACCAGAAGTGATTGTTTTAGATCCTCATGACCTAGACGGTATACTATCCAGCATCGGTGATGTTGCCAGGAAAGTAGGAAGAGAGAAAAAAGGTGACGAAGTAATTGCTTCACTAAAGAGACGTATAGACTACATTAATTCAACAACGAAAAATGCAAAGAACAAACCAAAAGCGCTCTGCATAGAATGGCTAGATCCGTTATTTACAGCTGGTCACTGGGTACCACAGATGGTGGAGCTTGCAGGAGCGATAAATGGCATAAGTAAGAGAGGAGAAACATCAAGAAGGATGAAGTGGAGTGAAGCCATTGAATTTGATCCTGACATAATAGTTCTCATGCCATGTGGTTTTGATATTGAACGTACTATGAGTGAACTGTGGCGAATAGAAGAGACTGAAGAATGGAAGAAACTAAGGGCGGTGAAGAATGGTGCAGTATACACAACGGATGCAAGTCCGTACTTCAGCAGACCTGGACCAAGAACTGTTACAGGTCTTGAAATACTTGCTAAGATAATTCATCCAGATCTATTTGCAACCCTAAAGGTTCCAGAGAATTCGTTTAGAAAAATTTACTGATCTTTTTTGCCCTTTATAGCACTTTTTGCAGCTGCTACTATCGCTATCGGTATCCTGTGCGGTGATGCACTGACATAATTAAGATTTGCAACGTCACAAAATTCAATCGATTTAGGATCTCCTCCATGTTCGCCACAGATACCAATTTCAAGATCTTTCCTAACATTTTTACCAAGCTTAACTGCGGTTTGCATGATCTTACCTACACCATTCAGATCCAACGTTTGAAACGGATTGTTTGCTATTACTCCCCTCTCCATGTAAAATGGCAGAAATTTCCCTTCTACGTCTTCCCTGCTGAAACTGAATACTGCCTGCGTAAGATCATTCGTACCAAAACTAAAGAACTCTGCCACTTCTGCAAGAGAATCTGCAGTCAAACATGCTCTTACAACCTCTATCATCGTTCCAAACTTTATATTCAATTTAGTCTGATGTTTTTCCTCAACTTCCCTCTTCACTTTTTCATAAATACGCTTTATCGCAACTAGTTCCTCCGCACTGCCAACCTGTGGGATCATTATCTGCGGCTGTGCATCTACATTCTTCTTGTTTAATTCCGCAGCTGCTTCACAAATAGCTCTAATCTGCATTTCATATATTTCCGGAAATGTCACTCCTATCCTTACACCTCTGTGGCCCATCATAGGATTGATTTCTGCCAGTTCTCTCGCTCTTTCAAGTACATTCTCTTTCTTCTTTCTAGCATGCGATCTTTTACCAGATTCGTACATCTCTCTTAACAAATCCTCTATTCTTGGAAGGAATTCATGCAGCGGTGGATCTAAGAGTCTGATTGTAACAGGATAACCTTCCATTGCCTTCAATATAGCTTTGAAATCAGCCTTTTGCAATGGCCTCAGATCGTTCAACGCTTTCAACCTCTCTTTCTCAGTTCTGGTCATGATCATCTTCACGAACAATGGCATACGATCTTTAGCATTGAACATTCTCTCTGTTCTGCACAATCCTATTCCCTGTGCACCAAATTTCCTTGCAAGCATAGCACCTTCTGGTGTATCCGCATTGGCTCTGATACCAAGCCTCTTGAGCTGTCTGGCCCATTCTAGCAATTGCTCGAACTCTTTTGTTACTACTGGGTCTATTGTGGGTATCTCGCCTTTGTACACATTACCAGTAACACCATCTATTGTGATGATATCATTAGCTTTTACAGTTATTTTGTCAGCTACGAATCTATTAGTTTTGTAATTAATAGATATTTCAGAACAACCAACTACACATGGCTTACCCATACCTCTTGCAACAACAGCAGCATGTGATGTTTTTCCGCCTCTGCTAGTTAGTATACCACTGGATACGAAGAACGCAGGAACATCATCTGGTTTGGTTTCTTCCCTTACCAGAATTACTTTTTCACCTTTTTTGCCCATCTCCTCAGCTTTCTTTACATCGAATACTACTTTTCCACTAGCAGCACCAGGAGAAGCTGCTATCCCTTTCGCAACTGCTTTTACACTTACTTTTGGATCAACTCTCTTATGTAACAACTGCTCTAATTGTTCCGGGTCTATTCGTTGAATAGATTCTTCTTTTGTGATGAGACCTTCGTTAACCATATCTACAGATGTCTTTACCATAGAAATCGCATTCATCTTTGCCGCTCTGGTCTGTAACATGTACAACTTGTTATGCTCTATCGTAAATTCAACGTCTTGCGGTTCTCTGTAATGCTTCTCTAATTTGTTGCATGTCTGCAATAATTGTTCAAATGCTTTTGGCATCTTAGCTTTAAGACCGTCTATTAGTTCAGGCGTTCTTACACCAGCTACAACATCCTCACCTTGGGCGTTGATAAGAAATTCTCCATAGAGCTTCCTTTCACCCGTTTCTGGGTTTCTTGTAAATACAACTCCTGTCGCACTATCATTACCCATATTGCCAAAAACCATTGTGACAACGTTGACAGCAGTACCATGTGCTATATCTGGAGTTATCTTGTAATACTTTCTATATTCAACTGCACGCTGACCCATCCAGCTTCTAAATACAGCATCTACGGCAAGTTCCAGCTGTTCATGTGGATCGGATGGAAATTGTTTGCCCGTGCGCTTTTCACATATTTGTATGAACTTGCGAGTTAGCTCCTTCAGTGCCGTTTCATCAAGCTCGCTATCAAGTTTTACCTTCTCTTGCTTCTTCTTATCCTCAAGCAGTTTTGAGAAAATATCATCATCAACACCGAGTACTATCTTGCCAAACATCTGTACAAATCTTCTATACGCATCCCACGCAAACCGTGGATTATTACTTTGTTTAGTCAATCCCTGAACAGTCTTCTCATTAAGACCTAGATTCAATATAGTGTCCATCATACCTGGCATTGATATAGGAGCACCAGAACGCACGGAAACTAGCAACGGATTATCTTTGTCTCCAAAACCCTTACCTGTGGTCTGTTCAAGTTTATTCATAGAAGCTCTGATCTGTTCAGCCAACCCTTGAGGTAATTGCTTACTATTTTCATAGTATTTGTTACATACTTCTGTAGTAATCACAAAGCCTTGAGGAACTGGTAAACCTAACCGCGTCATTTCGCATAGACCAGCACCCTTGCCACCAAGTAGTTTCTTATCCCTTCCATCTCCTTCGTCAAAGAATACAATAAACGCAGTTTCTTGCATGCGAGATAGTCAAAAATCCGCCTATTATCAACCTTTTCATAACAAGAGTTACAATTCTGAATTACTTTTTAGCTTTCTTCGCCACCAGTCGAGAAAGCGACCAAACATTCCACCAAATGCAAAGTTAACTACTGCAGAAAAACCTGCTAGTGCTAAAACCTGCCAGATCTCCAAATGCAACACGAATATGTTGAATACTAGATAAATGGGCACCCAGAATGCGATCGATGCTAAAGAATCGATAATGTATTTTCGCGTCTTACTTCGATAACGAATTTCTGTCACGGATCTCTATATGCGTAAAAGTATGATATAAACAATCATATTTTCATGGCATCTGCAAGTTCCCCGATCTTTGTCTTC
>CAYJTD010000145.1:0-4674 GCA_964372525.1 uncultured Nitrosopumilales archaeon
ACACGAGTATCCGACTTGCTGGCGTTCGCATCACAAGGTGGTATGGTTAGCAAGGCGTGAATACTTTAACATGATCGACAAACTAGGTGATCTTGCGGTAAAAGCAGCTGAAAATGTAGAATACTATTACAATGAACCGAAAAACAGGTTTGTAGGTATAATAAAAGAAAAAGTTCCATGGTGTGTTTCAAGAGAACGTGTATGGGGAGCACCGCTACCAATTTGGGTGTGTTCTAACTGCAAGCATAGGACTGCGCTGTTCAGCAGAAAAGAGATCGTGGACAAAGCAACTAAATTGCCAGATGGAGAAAACTTTGAGCTGCACAGACCATGGATAGACAGAGTAGTAGTAAAATGTGATAAATGTGGAGCAGATTCTTACCGTGAACTCTTTGTGCTAGATACATGGCACAACAGTGGCGCTGCACCATATTCTTCATTAACTGATAAAGAACATGCAGAGTTCATACCTGTTCCCTTTCTAACAGAGGGAATAGATCAGACAAGGGGATGGGCCTATACGTTGCTTATAGAAAATGTTATACTCAATGGAGAGGCGAAAGCACCATTCCAGTCATTTCTATTCCAAGGACATGTTTTGGATAAAAATGGCAACAAGATGAGCAAGAGTCTGGGGAATGTAATTGATGCAGTTGAATTACTGCGTGATTATCCAGTTGATCTCATACGTTTCTACTGCATGTGGAAGGCAAACCCGATCGATGGATTAAACTTTGATACAAATGAGATGAAGAAGAGACCTTACCAAGTTTTAAGCACCCTGTATTATCTGCATGTATATTTTAAACAGAACAGCAGTTACGATAATTTTGATTCAAGCAAGAACAGTGTGGAAGGAGCATTTTCAAATAAATTGCTACAAGAGCCTGAAGTATGGTTGCTTTCAAAAATGGAGGGATTGCTTGAAACTGTTACCAGTGGGTATGAAAAATGCAGGTACCATGAAGCTGCAAGGGCAATAGAGGAGTTTGTAATAAACGATCTGAGTCAGACTTACATACCCTTGACTAGAAATGAGATATGGGACGATAGTAAAGAAAATTTGAACAGAAGGCTTGCGATCTATGCCACGCTTGAAGAGGTTCTAAAAGTCATAGATATACTACTGCATCCCATAACACCATTCATTACAGATAATCTTTACCTATCATGCCTCAAAAAGAAAGAAAGTATCCTGTTAGAAGAATGGCCAAGCAGAAAAGAAAATTTTGTAAACAAAGACGTTGAACACGCCTTCGATACTCTTATGGAAGTTGTTTCTATCGCTAGCGCTGCAAGGATGAAGGCGCAGTTGAAGCGTCGCTGGCCATTGAAAAATGCATACATATGCATAAACAAAGATAACATGCAGGCATTGAATTCCTTACAGGAGTTCTTAAAGGCTCAACTGAACGTAAGTGATTTCACACTTATCGGTGTAGAACAAACAGGTATGGGCGCTAGTATACTTGCGATGATAACCAACGGTTTACCGGTGAAACCAACAATATCACTAAAACGTGCTAATATTGCGCCAAGAGTAAAAGCAGACATAGGCATTGTGCAGAAAGAATTTGCAAATATAGATCAGGTGGAATTTTTAATGGCACTACAAAAAAAAGGAGAATTTGATCTGGCGTATGATGGGAAGCATGTAACCATAACAAACGATGATGTGGAAATAGGATATGAAACTAGCGACGGTTTTGTAATGGCAGAACGAGAAAATATTTTTGTGCTCATATCTACTGTTCGTGACAGAGAACTTACAGCAAAGGGTCTTGTTAGAGACCTAGCAAGGAGATTGCAATCTTTAAGAAAGCAGAGAGGTTACAATCCAACGGATATACTTGGCACCGCATATGTGGCAGATCTCGATGATGAGGTGCTAGAGCTCATTGAGGGAATGAAAGACGAACTAGCCTATCTGGTACGCGTGAAGAAAGTTGAGCTCATGCGAGATGCCAAAGAAGGTGTAAAGTGGGCAGAGGACGAGATAGACGGCAAGTCCATCCATTTGTCTGTAGAATAGTTGGTAAATGTCAGTATGAACAGTAGACAATAATCACATGATGGCAGTAAACTATAGGGGTGGCTGCTAAACCCCTATCTATTTTTTTAATTATACATGGACACCAAGTGACTGTGCTTCCATGCAGGTTGCTTAAGCGGGTATTGATATTTTTTGGCTAACGCTGTCGGTGTGACTTTTCTGTCAAGAAAATTCAGGTCATAAACGAACCATGATATTTGGCTTCATAGCTGAATAGGCAATGGTGGTTTCGGTGACGCTAAAGGTTCTAAAATAGAATTTTTACCTGAATGTTAATTACTCGCCATTACAGGAGGGGTTTCTGAGTTACGAATGAATTAAGAGAGTTCGACATTATTCTTATGCAAAATATGCATAGCCTCCTCAACTATGCTATCTTCATCAACTTCTGATTCTACCAGAAATTTTACATTTGCAACTTTTTTCCTAAATCCTAGCAATTTAATGGGATTGGATTTATTTTCAGGAGTGTACACTCCAAAGAGTAACTCTGAAAAGTCAAGATACCTATCCCTAAATCGCTTATAATTTTCAGATATTTCTAGTGCCTTGCAGAACACCCAATTCGCGTCCTTATTTTTACTTGATTCGTCATACATTATGAAATCGTATGTATCGGCTGACTCGATAAACCAGACCTTTATCTTTTCAGTCTTCCATGACTTCACCGTCTTCTTCCAAATATTAACTGCCTCGTCCTTGTTACCAAAGATAAGTATGAAATTAGAAACGCTATACGCTATATAGCCTAGGCCCAAGAAATCATAATAGTATTTTATTGGCACGTTATCCAAGGATATCATCATGTGATTTCATCTGATTAGTTAGTAAGAGTATTGGTACACCTCTCTAAAGATGGCATGTTGGAATTGTGTCTATGGTTTTGTTTAGCAAGCTGACTGGTAATGGGTATTCTTTTATACTATAGCTTTGAAACAAATTAGTGTATAATATTCGTGTTGCGATCATTGTTGCTGGGATACTGCTTTCCATCATTATGATTACTGCAAACGAAAATATCTATGCTATAGATAGTTCTGATGCACTTGCAAATTTCTATAACGCAGATTTGGATCAGGGACAGATAGCAATCATGTGGTTAGGAAATCATAAGGGTGCAATGAAGGACTTCGCTTCAGCTGGATTTATGATAAAGACATCAGAGCACGTACTGGCAATAGATCCCTCAAACTTATTGTCTGACGATACTGACGCTTTACAAAAGCTTGATGTAATACTAATAACTCATGAGCATGGCGATCATTTCGACCCAGAGACTACAATTAAGATGCAGCAGAAAACTGGTGCTAGCGTGATCGCCAACCCAGGCGCAGTTCCGGCATTGATGGGAAAGATCCCTGATGATAAGCTAATCGAGATGTTACCTAAGGAGTCTATATCTTTAGCTGGGATCGATGTATCTTCATTTGCTGCTGAGCATCCTGTGAACAATCCTTTGCTCTATGTTATCGAAGTGGATGGATTTAGAATATTCCATGGATCTGACTCTGCATTTGTAGAAGATTTAAACAAAATAGAATCAAGAGTACATGTAGCGCTGGTACCAACTGGAGATCCTTCTCCAACGGCATCTCCATCAGATGCATTTGAAATGGTAAGGGCTGTTCAGCCTTTTGTTGTGATAACCACGCACGGCAATCCAGAACAAATGCGAACATTAGCTGGCATGTTGGAAGAATCTGAGGTGCAAAGCAGAGTTATAATACCTGAACCTTTAAAGTTAATTATTCCTGCGGAGGTGGTTCCCGAATTTCCTATCGCTCAACTAATTATGGTTCTTTCGTTCATAGTTGTTATTTCGATGGTAGCACGGATCGCGTGGAAGAAATGGGATCGTAATATTATATAATTAACACACTCATGAGCTTTCACTATACACTCATCATTCTGTATTAGTATATCCTTATGTGTGCATAGATCTTCCCTTTGTATTACTAACATTTTCATGACTGCAGAAATCTTTTCACTGTTTTTTATTTTGAGAACTTATCGTAGTGTACGTCTAACCTCTAGTCTATTACAATTTGCTCGATACAATTTTAGCTAGTCGTACCAAAACTTCCTTATACGCTACTGATAATACATATGTTGTTTTGCTACAGGTGAATTGGTGAACGTAATGCCATGCAAAGGATTGTGCGAAAATTACAGGGCGAAGAAGGATTATAGACTGCCTAGATACGCTAATGGCCAAAAGAGATGCCAGATATGCCAGATATTCATTCGTTATTCTGGCACAAGGTGCCCTTGCTGTGGTTATCGATTAAGAGCGAGTCCGCGTGGTAGCAAGAGCAGGGCCAAACTTAGGAAATCAAAAACTCCTTCAGCATCAGGTATACTTGTAAGTATTATGGATGGTGCCAGATCAAAGGCAGAGTAACTAGGCTTCCATCAGATGATAACACAGATAGATCAGATAACCTGTTAAACTAGTAAACATTCCAAACAGAGAAATGTTAGTGACACTTGTTACTCTCTCTAACGTCCTTACTTCTTTCCGATGCAGTAAAACGCTCTTCTGCACATATTTCATTTGTCATTAGTATCTAATAAAATATTCTAATTTATACAACTTGAAAGTAAACCGTGTTAATATTATA
>CAYJTD010000146.1:0-4629 GCA_964372525.1 uncultured Nitrosopumilales archaeon
AAGAAAATTGACATAGTAGACTACAACTCGACACCACTCTTCACAACAACTAACATCATTCATAACCAACAAACTCAAATCAATAATTATAACCAATAATAATAATATAGCACTAGTAAGAAGAAGTATAAATATTTATGTTTATTAATTAACTGTACGATTAAATCCTTTTATTCTAGAGATATGGAATGGTTTTAGCTTACCCTTTATTGACACCATATACACGACATCAGAAATCTTTCTGGTAATTTTGTACGGTCCTTGCCATAGTCTTGTAAATTTCTTCGCTTGGTTGTTCTTAATTACAGGTATATAAACTAGCACTTCCTGATTAACTGAATACTGGGGAACTCGAATATCTTTCAATAACTGTTGCACTTTGCGAGGTTTATTATACATAGACTGCACGTGATGAATATTCTTAGTAACGTTGTCATATACATTGTTCAAAGATAGAATTATCTTCTCCACATATTCCAGGTAAGAATTGGATACACCATGACTGTTTAATTCATTCGGTATAGGCAACTTAGTATCAATCCATTCAGAACATTCGCGACCATGCGACAAAAAGTACGGCGTGTACCCAGTAGTTAAATTAACAGATATATTGTAAGCGTGGACAACAGCTGGTACAAACATATCCCAAATATTGTGTTCATCATTACCAGCTAGTTTTGACAATGCATCTGCTAACACCTTGTTAATTCGCTCCACCTGACCGTTAGCTTGGGGATGATACGCTGTTATCTTTCGATGATCAATTCGAAGAAACTTACTAATAAAGTCATCCAAACTGTTCACAAATTCTTTCCCGTTATCAGTCAATAGTACTGCTGGACAACCATGAACCAAATAGATTTTGAAGACGATAAATGATGATACTAATTCTGCAGACTTGTCCACCAAACAATCAGCAATTACATACTTGCTAAAGTGATCGATTGCTACGATAATATACTTGTTACCATTTAAACTTGTAGCAATAGGCCCGAGTATATCAACAGAGAATCGGAGATTAGGCATATATACCAAAGGGAGATTGCGGATAGGATAACTAGCAGTATTAGGATCGTTTGTCTTGCCTCGCTCTTGACACACGGTACAACGGCCTATATGCAGAGCTACCTTTTCCCGTAGTTTAGCAAAGAAAACTCTCTTTATCAACGCTTGACATGTTTTATCAATACCACCATGACCACACAAATTATGACATTCTTCAATAAACATCGATATTGAAACAGTGTCAGCACTGGGCAATATTAACTGATAGTACACCTCATTAGTCTTAGCACAAACATACCTGCGATATGCGAAGTTAACACCGTTGGTATCTCTAATGTATTCTACTTCATTTTCCAACAGAACTCGCTCATGAATGAGAACAGGCAACTCATTCTGTACTACCTCACAAAACTCCTTATCAAATGCGTGATGCATAGCAGGTATAATGCCTGGATAATCTGGTCGATTGTCATTCATCTGTTCTTGTACATACTCTTGCGTTAACCACTCTTCATCGCTAGAACCGCCTTCTACATCAATAGAGTTCGCATTCCGACATTGCAAATATGTTTGGTTATCATATATGTCAGTCCATTCATCAACAACTTGCAGTTCTTGTGATCCCTCTTCTGTGCGAAACCTAATTGGCCTGTTACCCAGTGATTCCAATACTGAAGGACCATGTCCACGAGCTCTAGCAGACACACACACGTTAACAGGATCAGATGTTAAAGACATAAATTCTTCTTCGTACATCCCTTCATCCTGCAGGACACCTTCGCGGCAGGTCAGCTTACCTTTACTAAGTTCTTCTTTGTCACATAAGCGAGAAATAGCATCAGCATTGAGATTCAACTTGCCCGCTCGGTATACTGCTGTAAATGTGTACTGTTGTAGAGTCATTACCCATCGTGCAATTCGTCCAGGAGGGTCCTTCCACTTCATAACTGTGCGTAGAGAATGATGGTCCGTATATAATGTAAAATGACGACTACCCAAATAATGGTGAAACCGTTTGCAAGCGTCCACTACTGCCAGTGCTTCCTTCTCATGAATTGGGTACTTCATTTCGTTACGCGACAATGCTCTGGAATGATAAGCTATTACCCATTCACGATCGTCATCCATTTGACTCAACACCGCACCTATTGCATAATTGGAAGCATCTGTAAACAGAACATATGGAACATTCGGATCTGGATAAGCTCGCACTACTTCTACAGTCAGTGACTCTTTCAGGCTGTCAAAATCTCTCTGGCAATCATCAGTCCAAATAAAAGGTGTTGCGTTAGGCTTATTCAGGAGCTTATTCAGTGCTAATTGCTTGCTGGCACAATCGCGGATCCACAGACGATAATAGTTGACCATACCTAGAAAAGTTCGAAGCTCGTGTATATTCACTGGAGGGCTCATATCTTTCACCTTTTTCACTTTGTCAGGATCTGGTGATACTCCTCTCGCAGATACGATGTGACCAAGAAACTTCATACATGAGGACCCAATTACACACTTCGAACCATTCAATCTTAGATTGTCCTCCTTGCATCGCTGTAGAAACTCCTTGACTTTATCCAAGTGTCTATGCCAAATAACAACAGTACTCTCTCCCTTCGATCCACCACTGTGAACTGTTGCATCATCCATATAAGCAATCACATTGGGCAAATCATGAGTCATCTGAGAAATCGCTCTGCTGAACTCCGCCGGAGCATTGCATAATCCCATAGGCATCCGCTTGAATTGATACAGTCCTAATGGGGTTACAAAGGCAGTAAGAGCCTCAGAATCTGGAGCCATGGGGAGTTGGTGGAACCCACTGTGAGCGTCAAACTTTGAAAATACACACGAGCGACCTAGCTTGTCCAGAAGATCTTCAATTAACGGAAGTGGCCAACGATTCTCCACGGTGCACTGATTCAGGTATCTGTAATCAATGACCAATCTAAGCTTGCCATCGGACTTTGGAACAAAGAATGCAGGCGATGACCATGGGGAATTGCTCTCAACTATCACTTTCTCATGCAGGTACTTTGCAAGAAGCAACTTCAGCTGTTGGAGATGTTCGGGAGTATATCTAAAGGCTCTGCGTCTACCAGGGCTCGCATCAGGCTTCAATTGAATGTGCATCGGTGGCACGTTCCATGACGACACAGAGAAATCGTTGTGGAACAACTCGCGATAATCACCCAGCATTCTTTCAAATTCCGACAAAACTGTAGCAGGTATATCAGGGCTCAGAGTAGGCAAAACAGGACCTGTGTCTTTTGTTGCAGCAGCTACTCTAGCGTAGGAAGTCCAATATATTGGTTTACAGATACCAATCACTGTCCCTGCTTCCATGACCAGAGGTTCCGTACCAACATTCATTACAGGCAAACGAAAACTAGTTCCCTCAACAATTCCTTCATCCACGATATACTCGTCATTAATGTCATCTCTAGGAACAAAGTAGCAAGTGCCGCCAGACTTATTTGACGAACACTGAACATTCAAGATCCCATACTCCTCAGAGCGTAAACATAAACTGTCTACAATCACAACTGGACCAGGGCTGTCCTCACCTCGAACCAGCTGCGATACAGCCTTGTCACCTTTCGTGGCCATCTTAATACACTCAAAACTGAAGTTACCAGCACTTAACATTCGACGACGCACATCAATACTAAACCCATGCTGAGTAAGAAACGGAGTACCTAGAATAACATCAAACGGCATATCGTCAAGCGCCACTAAGTCCTCCACATCATAACTACATAAACCACCATTACTTGACTTCATAACTATTACCAAAGGTTGATTGACATCGTAGCTATGCGACAATGACTGGTTATTCGCTCCAATAAGCCTAAAATCAGGAGGCTTGCGCTTGAGGGGTATCTTCAATAACTCAGCAACCTTAACACAGATACAGTTGGCCTCGGCACCTGTATCAATGAGAGCCCGGAATTGTTGATGACAGATTGAAACCGATACCAGAAACGGCTTAACCGTATTAATAACAGAACATAACATAAACTTCTTCTCTTCTTCTAAACTAATACTACCACCATTACAACCACTAAAATAACACATACCATTACTAAACCCATTACCATTAACCACCAATTTCTCTCCTAAATAAATGTTTGAGGCATTACAATTAGGAGTGGGAGATACATCTCGATGTTTGGGAGCGCGACCGCGATAACGCTCCCATTCGTCCTACGGTGGATTGCCATCATAGTGATCGTCACGAGGAGGATAATCCGACCAATCGGGAGGAGCATTGTAGTAATCACGATCATCGTCGTCGTAACCATCATTATACACAACCGGAGCAAGATTACGAGTATCGCGGGAATCGCCACCACGACCATCACCGCGATTATCACCACGACCATCACTGCGAGAATCTCCACGACCATCACCACGACTATCACTTCGACCCTCACCGCGATTATCACCTCGACCATCGCCACGATTTTCACCACGACCATCGCCACGATTATCACTACGATCACTCACACGATTGTCACCACGACCATCACCGCGACCATTGTCACCACGACCATCACCGCGACCATTGTCACTGTTGCAATCAGCAAAGAAAACCGCACGTTGATTGATGGAGCCGATGAAAAACCC
>CAYJTD010000147.1:0-4610 GCA_964372525.1 uncultured Nitrosopumilales archaeon
TCAAGAAAATCTTTCAGGCTGATGTACCAGTTCCTGCTCTTCGAGATCTTCTGTGCTTGCAACATGAGATGTCCCCTAGTAGGTATGAAATCTGGCAAGTGATATTCTTCAGCTATTCCCAGTCTCATTGATGGCAAAAACAGATAATGATGATAAACTATATCCTTGCCAATAAAATGATAAATTTCTGCGTTATTCCAGAATTCTTTTCCATCGATTCCTTTCTTTTGCAGATACGCTAGCGATGACGATATGTAACATAGGTGATTGTCAAACCAACCATAAAACACCTTGCCTTCTGCTTCCTTCAATGGTATTTGCACGCCCCATGTGATATCCCGTGTTATGTCCCAGTCCTGCAAGCCATCTTCAATCCATTTCAGAACATAATTCTTTACATCTTCCTGCAGTTTCTTGTTGGTAGTAAGCCATTCCTTCAGCTTGTCAGAAAAGCTTGATAGTTTGAAGAAGTAATGTTTTGTTTCTTTCTTGACAGGGGTTGCTCCACAAATAGCACATGTAGGATCCTGAATCTCCGAAGGAACCCTGCCGCACTTCTCGCACAGATCCGAATACTGGTTCTCTGCACCGCAATAGAGACATTTGCCAATCACATATCTGTCCGGCAAAAATTTCTTATCGTTGTTACAATAGAATTGTATGACAGGTTTATCATAGATGAAGCCATTGTCATACAATTTTTTGAACACATATCTGACGAATTCAATGTTTTCTACACTACTGGTCTGATAAAAAAAGTCAAAAGAAATTCCTAAACGTGTGAAATCCTCGTAATCACGCTTGTGCCAATGTGCAACATACTCCTCAGGTTTCTTTCCTTCATGTTCCGCCCTGATCAAAATTGGTGTGCCAAAATCATCCGTGGCACAGATATGTATAGCATCGTAGCCTTTCAATCTACAATATCTGGTGAATATATCTGCAGGCAAGTACGTTGATGCTATATGCCCTAAATGAATCTCGCCATTTGCGTATGGTAACGCACTGGTAACAACTACTTTCTTCATTCTGTTGATCCCATAGCTATTGGATTTTAACTTTATCTCCAGCTTCTTGCGTACTTGATCTGTTCTTCAGTCTGCTTGTCTATCTTTACACCCATTGCCTCTAATGAATTGACCGCCACCTGCAAGTCTATCTCTTTTGGCACGTCATGCACTGCCTTCGCCATCTTCGAATGATTTTTTGTGATATAGAGTATGGATAAGAGCTGGTTTGAAAATGATAATGCCATCACTTCTGGTGGATGACCTTCTGCTGCAACAAGGTTTGCTATCCTGCCTTCGCCTATCAAATACACTTTTCTTCCACTCTTCAACGTGTATTCTTCCAAGTTATTTCGTACCAACCGTTTTGACTTGCTATTGCTCCTTAGATACTTGGTATCAACTTCAACATCAAAATGACCTGCATTGGCAAGTATCGCTCCATCTTTCATATTTTCAATATTTTCACCGTTAATAACACCAGTCTGTCCCGTTGCGGTAACAAAGATGTCCCCAATCTTGGCAGCTTCCTTAATTGGGAGTACAGAAAAACCGTCCATGTATGCCTCAAGTGCCTTTACAGGATCAATTTCTGTAACAAACACCCTTGCATTAAGTCCCTTGGCTCTATTGGCTATACCTCTTCCAACCCAGCCGTAACCACAGACAACAAAGTTTTTGCCAGCTAACAATAGGGAAGTTGCCCGTAATATGCCATCGATCGTACTCTGGCCCGTACCATATCTGTTGTCGAATAGATGCTTTGTGTATGCATTGTTAACCGCAATAACTGGATAGCGTAATAGACCATCACTTTCCAATGCCTTCAGCCTTACAACACCAGTGGTGGTTTCTTCAGTACCGCCCATTGGATTAATGTTAGAAAATTCCTTCTCGCTGTGCAGGGCTGTATGCGTATCAGATCCGTCATCTGTAATGACATCAGGTTTGTCCTTGATAACTCTCTTTATGCTATCAAAATATTCCTGCTTATTCTGGCCACGCCATGCATAAACATTGATACCCTGGGATGCAAGGAAAGCCGCAATGTCATCTTGTGTTGATAAAGGATTGGCAGCACATATGCTTACACTTGCTCCGAGTTTTTTAGCACTCAACGCAAGAGCAGATGTCTCTTTAGTAATATGCAAACAGAAACCTACTCTTACGCCATGCAGTGGTTTATTTTTCTCCAGTTTTTCAACAGTCCTTGTTAGTATCGGCATGTGCGAACTTGCCCATTCGTAAGATAGTTTACCTTTGTCAGCTAGTTTTGGATCTGCTATCTTGCTGCTCATATCACAACCATAATATAACATAATAATAAAAATCATGCTAAAATGACTTGGACGAAACTTGGATCAAGCGAGAGTGTTTCTACAGGTAAAGGAAAGGAGTTTACGGTTAACGGTAAGAGAATTGCTGTCTTCAATGTTAACGGGAACTATTATGCAATGGAAGCTCTTTGCAGGCATCAGGATGGTCCGCTTGCAGATGGTACGTTGAAGGAAGATATTGTGGAATGTCCTTGGCATTTCTGGCACTACAATGTAAAGACGGGAGAATTACTGGATTACCTCAAGGGCGTGAAACTAACCACATATTCTGTCGAAGTTAAGGACAATGACATATACGTAGATGCGTAACAATTATCATTTTATGTTTATGACTTTACTTTGCAAAATAGTTTATTATCCATGCATGTTGTTAGACTGTAGTTGCTAATCGATAAAATAGCAGATCTAGATTATGGGCAAATTCGGAAGAAGATAGTATCCTTCATGAAAAATGAACTAACGTCTTCGAAAAGAAAGGGTTTCGTTATAGGTCTGAGTGGTGGCCTTGACTCTTCCGTTGTAACCGCTCTGGCATCTGAAGCCTTAGGAAGCAGGTTACGTGCATTGATACTGCCTAGTTCCAGGGTAACACCTGTTCGAGATATTGATGATGCTGTAACACTCTCAAAAAAATTGCGTGTTGCCTATGATATCATGGATCTTGGCCAAATTCATAGTAGTTTGATACGTAAATTGCAACCAAGTAGTTTAGCGTCAGGAAACTTGCTTGCAAGACTACGAATGTGCGTGCTTTACAGCTATGCGAACGAAAATAACTTGCTTGTGCTGGGAACAAGCGATAAAAGTGAGCTGCTAATAGGATACTTTACAAAATATGGTGATGGCGGAGCAGATATCTTGCCCATTGCGTCATTATACAAGGTACAGGTAAGGGCTTTAGGCAGATATCTTAAGCTGCCAGATCCTATACTGACAAAAGAGATCGGTCCTAGGTTGTGGGAGGGACATACAGCAGAGGAAGAGATCGGTATACCCTATGAGGAAATAGACAGCATACTTTATTGTATTATTGATCTAAAACTATCACCAAAAAAAACTGCGCAAAAACTAGGTATACCATTAAAAAAAGTAATGAAGATCAACAATATGCATAATGACAGTGTGCATAAGCGAGAGATGCCAAAGATCTGTAAACTGTAATTAATCAACTATACTAATCCAACTAAAGTAAACTCAGACTCCATTTATATAATACAATTTTGCAACTGAACAAGTGAGAAGGAAGCCAAGGTTTATCAGACCCTCTGAAGAAGAATTATTACGAATGAAAGCTGTACACCCAAAATTAAACTCAAAGTATCTCAAAGATGCGGACGCCCTCTTGAAGAAAGGAGACAATGTTCAGGCATCAGAAAAATATTGGGGGGCTTTTGCTCAGATGGTAAAGGCAGTGGCAGCTGCAAAAGGAATTAAACTTGGCGAACATCGAAATATAATAGAATTTGTGCAGGAATTGTCAAGGGAACATCCGGACTTGAATTTAACTGACGCCTTGGCAAAGGCGAGATATCTTCATACGAATTTCTATGAAGATGAACTGCCACACGAAATCGTTGCTGCATATGCTGTTACTGTGAAGGAAGCGATTGATAAGCTTAACAATCTGCTACAAGTCAATTAACTTCGTTCTATTGAATTATTAATTCATGTCCAAATACTTTGCAATAAAGACTTAATATCCTAATGGGATCATCTGTTTTGATGGGCGAAAACATCAAGGTCTATTACAAGCCAACATGCATAACATGCAGAAAGACCATACAGAAACTAGATTCTAACGGCATAAAACTTGAATTGCATGACTTTTTCAAAGAGAAATTAACTAAAGAGGATATCAAATCGTTGCTAAAAATGGCAGGTTTATCAGCAGCGGATATTTTACGAAGGAAGGATAAGATGTACAAGGAACTGCGTCTCGATAAGAAAAAGTATACTGAAAATGAGCTGATAGAATTAATTGCGAAGCATCCGGGGTTATTGCTTAGACCTATAATAGTGAAAGGTAACAAGGCTGTTGTTGCCAATAAGACAGATATCGTAGACGATTTTTGCAGAAGAGGTTAGAAATGAAGCTTTACAATACTCTTACGGGGAAGATAGAAGAAGTTCAACCCTTAGATAACCAGATCAGAATTTACCTCTGCGGCGTAACTGTTTACGATTACAGCCATCTAGGACATGCAAGGACTGTAATAGTGTTTGATGTTCTGAGGCGCTATCTGACGCACAAAGGATACGCTGTAAA
>CAYJTD010000148.1:0-4593 GCA_964372525.1 uncultured Nitrosopumilales archaeon
AAAAGCAAAATATAACTTCAACCACAATTACCAAGACTGATTCTCATTTATGAGAATAAGATCTTATTCTATACTTATCTCACTGCCATAGAACTTCTTTGGCAGTCTAACTTCCAACACGCCATTTGTGAATGATGCTTGCGCCTTTGTAGGATCTACGGTGCTTGGCAATTTTATGGTCTTGCGGTAGTTTTCAAACTCCATTTCTTTTTTACCATGATGTAAGAGCCTAACACATTGAGTCATCTTGGCCTTTATCGTCAAAGTGTCTTCAGTGCTCTTAACATCAAGATTTTCTTTAGTTACGCATGGAAGATCTACATCAACAATGATACTATCAGGTGTTTCAGTTATCTGTGCAAGTGGTCGTAGTTCCCTACGCTCAATATCATAAAATTCCTCTTCGAATGGAGAAAGATCTAATACATTACGAATCATGTTTCTCATTCTTCTGATCTCGTTAACTATATCTTCTGTTTCCTCATTTTCCATGTAATCACCTGTAAATTGCTGGTTGTGTACCCTCCATCTTCGCTTCCTTTAACGTACCTTCAGTCTGTTTCATCAACTCTCTAGTTTTAATCCTTATAATTTCAGCTTCGTCTTGCAATGGCTTCAGATCTATATTTGTCGTAAGAACCTTATTCACTATAGACAATGCTTCTATTGAAGCCATAGGATCAGGAAAGTTGAGGTGTGACTGTGCAAATAACGATAGTGTTGGAACTTTTTGTGACACACATTCCTTTATAATAGCTGCATATGGTCCGAATAGAACACCATCGTTGAATAATGCAATATTCTGGGAGCCAAGAACTTCAGCCATATCTTTGGTTGTTGCCAGTCCCACAACTTCTGGTTTTGGAATCTGTAGACGATTTTGAACTGGTAATCCTGTGATGTTTATCACAAGTGTAGGATTTAGTTTTTTTGCCCAACTAATCAGGCTCTTGGCAAATTGTATAGCTAGAGACGGTATCAATGGAATTTCAGAGATAACCACTACAAACTTATCCTCCCCATATATTCTAACAGCGTTCTTTACTTCACTATTTCTCACAATTACCATAGGTGGAAATCGCGCTGAATCTATGTAACCTACTTCCTTCATCTTCAAGTTATCTACTAAATATGTCGCAGCTATAGTACCTACTAGACCAGCATCTGGCAGCCCAACAAAAATATAGGGTGATTTAATGTCCAAGCTCCCTGTCTGTATTACGTCAACAGTAACTGTACTCAAATTACTCGACCTTTATCGATACACCAGTTTCTTTCTTCTTCTTTCTTTTAAAAGTTATTTCCAGTATTCCATTTTTGTATGTAGATTTCGCACTACTTGGATCTACCGCATCTGGCAACGCAGTTTCTTTGTGATACTTTCTTTCCGGCATATCTGTATGTATGGTAACAGTATTTTCTGTAGCTGTAATTTTGATCTGTTCCTTACTGACACCAGGAATTTCAACTATAACTTTTATTTCATCATCGGCACTTATTACATCTATTAATGGCTCTCTTTCATCCTTCAATGATAATTTACCTCCGGCTCCAAGTGAAGGTTTCACGTTTCCAAACTCTCTAACTACAGGTTTTCCTTCAGGACCTATGGTTACCGAATATCCATATACAAACGGGCCCCACTCCTTGCGCACAGTGCCGTCAGGTAACTTTGTCTCTCTAACAAGTTCCTTAGGGACCTTCCCTTCAAACTCCTTCATACTCTCTTCAAACATCTTCTCCATCTCCTTCATAGTTTCCTCCATTTCGTAGTACCAGGGACCTAAATGTCGCATTCTTTTCCTGAACCATTCATCCCATGCCATACCTTTTACTTTGTAAAGGAATGATATATTGTTATTACACAATTATTAAAATTGGGAATCAAAAATGAAAATCGTCTAGTCACTATATTAAGTAAAAATACTTACCTAATGTACAAAATGAAGATTTTGATTTTGGGGACAGGTATATCTGGTTCAATTGTTGCTAATAAGCTTGCAAGGGAACTAAGAACAGATCTCCTAAAGGACGAAGTTGAAGATGAGGATGAATGGGAGAAGTTCTGAGGATAAACCATACTTCTTTCTTTAGGCTAAGATTCAATTTTCTGAGATTGAGAAACATTTTCCTTTAAACTGGGTTTCAACTTGAGAATTCTGTTAACTATATTTAGATAGTTGGATTCTATTTCTGTACTTACAAAAAGGATACAGTTATCATTAACGGGCATCGTAATTACCCTAACTTTTTCATATTCGACTATCGCAAATTTCGATCTTCCCATTTTCTCTTCATCAGGGTTACGAAGTATCCATCTACCAAGCGCTTGTATGCCTGAACTCTTCAACTCCTCCATCGTGAATAGAATAGTTATTCCCTCTCTTGGTCCACCACCTTTCAAGTTACCATTTTCATCGAAGACACCAGCGAAGCGTATCTGAGGGTCGATATATAGAATATCTTTACAGAACTTATCATAAACCATAAGTCTAATTTACAATGGTAGCAAATAAACTTGTATGTTGATACTCAATTATGAAAATCAAGGATGAAAATTTCCATGAACCTATAGTCATACAATCAGCAATTACAAATTCCTAAAAACGTATGTTATTATATTAGCCCTTCAATTTTAGATTGATGGCTCTAAATCCTACAGTAAGAGTGAAAGCGGTCATGAGTAAGGATATGGTTTCTATAGAGAAGGGTTTGAGTATAAGGTCTGCAATCAAGACTATGGTTCGCAGAAACGTAGGTTCTGTAGTAATAACTGCACATGGAAAGCCTATTGGCATAGTAACTGAAAGAGATATACTGAAATCCTTGGCCTACAGGAAGGCCATAAGACCAGACACCAATGTTGAAGTGGTAATGAGCAAGCCATTGATAGCCATAAATTACAACAAAACCATAGGCGATGCTGCGGAATTGATGAGCAAGAATAAAATACGAAGGCTTCTGGTCAAGGAAAACGGCAAGTACGTTGGAATAGTAACACAACGCGATTTGCAAAGCGCAATGACAGATACCTTCAAATCTCTACTCCTGCTCTAATTTTGTTAGTAGATAATTATTTGATTTCTATGCATTCATATCAAAAGAACCTTTACGCACTAGCGCCGTTGTGATTAGCTAAAATTATGTGGGGCTCCTAAAATTTATCCGAGCAGGTTTTTATCTAACCACCAATACCGGGTACGTTGCAAGTGTGACTACTCCATGAGCAATACTTCCTAGCAAGAATTTTTTTACTCCGGTTCTGCCCCTTGTACCCATAATTATAAGATCCACATCATGTTTCTTTGCATAATTTACAATTGCATAGCTTACGGACGCAACATTCGTAATAATGTCTGTTTTTAGTTCAACATTCTCTTTTTTTGCAATACTAACCAGAGTTCTCATCCACTCCTTTGCGTTTCTCTTTGCTTCTTCATAGTACGGAGAAATCAGTGTCTTCTTAGCCTTGGGTAGGTACAAGGGCATTCCTACAGCATGTATTGCTATCAGTTGAGCATTAACTATCTTTGCTAAATTGATAGCATATTTGGCAGCTTTAAGCGACGCTTCCGAACCGTCTACAGGGAGCAAAATCGTCTTGATCTTTAATTCCTTCGACAACTTACATCGACCCACAACTCTGCTCAATATATCATTATTAAATACTGGATACAATTACCAAAATTGAATATCATTAATGGAAAATAACGAAGAAATTAATTATGTGAAACGGTTTGCTGTACGGGTCAAAAGAACCTACTTATAACCCTGTCTTAATCTGATGATCTTTCCAGTCCTGTTTGATTGACTAATAGTCACTTCGTCAGATGTTCCAATTGCTATCCCCTTTGAATGCTTAGTTGTGCCATACAGACGCGCATTTGCATCCCTCATAAGAGTAATTTTGATGATTGATTGAGATGGTACTGTGTAATTTATCCGAGTCGGCTGCTTTCTCCCATTCTTTTCTCTAACAAGAAATGAAGGTATAATGTGGCACATACCAATTTTATCACCACTAAATCTACTGATGTTCCTACCCCCGTTACCTGCTTTTATTCGATCAGGATAGGAATAATAGCCGGCAGAACCAAATGAGGTACTGACAATTACACCGTTCCCTATGGCATAGTCTGTAAAATACACTTTTGATTTGGAACGTTTCAACTTTTTATTCCCAACTGAAATAGCGTATCGTAGACTACCTGCAAAGATACCTCGTTCCAAATAAACGTCCGTCAAGATATCTGATTTGTAGCCATTGCAGTGTACAGAAAGCATTCTTTCTTTGTCAACACAATACCTACCTGCCTCAATATCTATGAGAGTTTTAGCAAGATGATCAACGAATATTTCTGCAAGCCTCGACTTGCTACCTAAAATGTTAGGGTCTTTTACACCAACAAAGAGCATCGGGATAGTAAGAGTTCTTCCATAGTAACCAAAAATACCATCACCTCCAACTACTATTGCAATATCTGGAGCACTTTTTGAATAAGATACGCCTACAGATCTAATTACTTTCAGTATATCTACAACACACATCTTCGGCCTTTTTGGATGAACGAATATCCCAAACTTCATGTCAGA
>CAYJTD010000149.1:0-4574 GCA_964372525.1 uncultured Nitrosopumilales archaeon
TAAACGAAAAGAGAATAAAAGCAAAGCTAGATTAAGGGGAAGACAAGAACTCGTATGAATACATGTAATTTTGAATCCTGAAGAGTTTACGTTTACTTCAGAGACATTTAATAGAAAACAGAAAGTGATGGTTGGCAAGTCTATTGGTTTTGTGCCAAGTGCAGAAGATTATGTTGTTTCGAAGCTCAAAGCTGCAAGGGCAGGTTCAAGTGATTTTCAGGATATTGTATCGGTTTTAATGAAAAATAAGGAAGAAATCGATTGGATATATCTGGAAAGACGCGCCAAAAAGGAGAACAAGTTATATTTGTTGAGTTACTATAAAGAGTTGGTGAAAGCATGAAAGTCAGACAAGCTTTTATGAAAAATGGTGTTTTATGTTGTCCATATTGTAAGCTGCCGATCGAAAGTGATATAGTAGATTCAAAAAATTGCAGGTGTAGATGGTGTGGTGCACTTGTTAAGAATTTGAGCACCAAGCAGCATATAGAGATGATTCGAAGTGTAGATAGAGATATGCTAAGAGAATGGAAAATAGAGTTGATGCAATGAATCTCCCTGTGTTCAAGGTTACTTGGGTGTTACGTGTTCTAACAAGAGCAAGTGTTACAGATTCATCAAAAATATAATCTGACGTATATATGGCCAAATTCTCCTCTCAAAGCTGACCTTAAAACTGCTTTGCCCTAGAATGGTTCACACCGCTTTGTTTCTTCCTGTTTTCTTTCCTTATCCTACTCTGAGCAGCTCGACTACTATTGGATAGAAGCCAGCGTCTGTTGTTAAGGTCCATTTTTATGTTAGAAACTGATTTGGTTGTGTATAGACAGGATTTAAAATATTTACCTAGTTGACTTCTTTCCCTTCTTCTTCCTTCCAATCTTCAATGCTTTTGACAAAAAATCCTTAGCGTTAAGTATCTCAAGAAGGACAGGTTTGGAGTCTTTTGTGAAGTGAACTATCACTTGCTCCATCTCCTCAGCATACTCGATCGGCTCATCGCTTACCTCATAAGTGAGTATATCATCTTCCTCATCATACCTTACCTTACCTTCATACCTTTCTCTCCTGGCAGGATAGAATTTCACTTCTCAATTTCCACAATTAATCTTTTTCTGTCAGACGGATATATTGTAATTGAGCAGTCTTTCTCAATCTTTAATGAATCAACTATTTCTTTTGGAACACGGATCACAAGAGAGTTACCAGACTTCGTTATCCTCCCCTTCTTCTCAAGGCCAAAGAGTCCTTTATCTTTAACCATTACTTCTATCTCTTCAAGCAATTCTTGTGATAGGTATTCAGATCCACAGCTTATGCAGACTTCAGAGGGTTTGATGCCAAAATCTATTCCAAAGAACTCAACCTCTGTTTTACTTTTTTTAAGCTTACCACCACATTTGCAACGTATCTGTTTCAAGGTTCCCATATCAAATCACCTTCACAGTTACCGGAAAGACCTTTCGTATATTTGAAAGCCTGTAAAACTTTTCATCGTATACTACTATGTAATGTTTGAATATAGACAGCATGAGACCAGTCTCCCGCTGGAATGACTTCTTACCTCGTAAAATTACTTCTCTTACCTCCTTTGCGGAAATACCACGTAACCACATGCGTTCGATCGCATGCTTAACCCTTTTATGTTCCCAGTTTATCTTCAGTTCCATAGAATACAAAGTAATACATGTATTATTTAAAACTTTGCCACTACAGTTAATCAGGTTGATGCCATGAAAAATTCGTGTGATAAAATTGTACAACATGAGAACTTTGCAGCTAAATGAAGATGCCTTGATTCTTGCTGATCGCTATGTAAAACAAAATGTTATTCCTGCTAAAGTTACACCAGATGCTCAACATATTGCTATTGCAAGTGTTTCGCATATGGAAGTTCTTGTTAGTTGGAATCTTAAGCATATTGTGAATCTACATACAAAGCTAAAAGTTAAAGAGATAAATAGTCAATTAGGGTATTATGGTTCCAGAGATAGTCTTGACAGTCTTGTCTGTACTGCTATTTTTCATTTGATAATTTTTTAATAGAGCAGATGTTGAGAATATAGTAGCTAACATTAAATCATAGCGACTGATATTATATAGAAATTTGTGAATAAAATATCTACCACATGCTGTTAAGAGAATGAAGTTGCGCAAAATCACAAAACCAATCGTTGAGGAAGTACTTGCAAATCCTGACAGGGTACTTACTGGAAAGTTGAATAGAAGGGTCGCGTTGAAAAGATACGAAGACAAATGGATAAAGGTTATATTTGAAGAGGGTGAAGACCTAACTGTGATCACAGCATACTGGACAAGGAGGAGCAGGCAATGAAAGTTGAATACGATGACCATGCAGATGCTATATACATAGCCCTTCGCAAAGGGCAGTATAAAATTAGTGAGGAAATTTCTGATGATGTGATAATAGATTTAGATAAGAATTGTAGAATTCTTGGTATAGAAATTCTTGGTATATCAGACAAGGTTGAAACTGAACTGCTCAGGCAGATATTAAAGGCAGAGAAGATCACACTTAAACTGAGAACATAATGTCTTAAGTACTAAAGGATTTATCGCAAAATGTAGAGGAATTATCGTAAAATCACTCCCTTCTCGTGATGTGATACTTTTCTCGATCTGATAAATTCATGCTAACAGCTAATGAAGTAACATATGTTTAGGATTATTCACAAGCAAAACTTGATCATTTTATCATAATGGCTTCCTTAAGATCTCTAAAATGCTCGTCTCCGGTAACAACATTAGCTTTTTGAAGTCTTGCAGTTGCAAGTATGATAGAGTCAGCCAGCCCCCATCTACTGACTTTCATCTTTCTTTCCACGTTTATAGTTCCAGCCAGCCTCGCGGTATCTTCATCCAAGGGTACAGTTCTTGACTTTAAAATGATAAACTTTAGTTTCGCTGTAAAATCTTGTTTAAGCCTTGCATACTTCTCACTTAGTTCTGCAATCACTATTGTAGGAGTAACTGACTCGCCGCTTTCGATATACCTCCTTGCTAACTCCCCTCCCTTGCTTCCTGCAAAGTATTCTATCCATGCAAAGGAATCGATAATGTACACAAGCCTTCACCAAGGTTTCAATGCGAATCTTTAACGTATTCATCATGTTCTTCCTGTGTATACTTTATGTGTAATTTATGATCTACACCAAACATTGAAGAAGGAATCTTTTCGGATTTTTGTATTAGGATGCGAATTAACTCATCGAGATCTTTTGCTTTCTCCCGCTTCATAAGTTTCTTGAGTCTCTCCCACGTAGATTCGCTCACGGCTATAGTCTTCGCCATTGTAGTCTATACTATGTAAAATGTATTATATAATTTTTGTCCTTTTCAGCATTCATAATAACCATCCTTGGATACGACCAGTCCACATAGAAATTTGTAAGCTATTTGCAACGATAAACTCTGTGACAAAGTTCAGTTTCAGTCGTTCTTCATGCACCAAGAATCAAGCATACTTTGTTCATGAGCTTGCCATAAAATGTTCCCAGCAAGAATATTTCGAATACTAGGTCATCTTCACATATTGGATGCTGTAAAACTATGCTTAACGCTAATTAGTGTTAAAAAATAAAAAGAGGGGGGTTCCTGTCTGTCTTTCTGTCTGTCTTTGTTTGTTTCCTTAACCTACTCTGAGCAGTTCAACTACTATTGGGTAGAAGCCAGCGTCTGTTACTGAGACTTCCATATCGAAGAATTTCCCTGCACCTGCTGATGCTGATGCTAGCCATTCGTTGTGACCAGTTAGTCCATGAATCGTAACACCTGAATTGTTTTCCATGTCGAGTATCACATTCGATGGTGCATTTGCTTTGATCAGGAATATCTGTGTGTCTTCTGAGTTGTTGTCAATCTTCATGTCAAATGTGGCATCGGTCGCTGTCTGAACCACAAAGTTGAATGCTAGTTTCTGTTTCGTGATCATTACACTACCAACTGTACCACCAGTTGCTGTAATATCGGCGCTCTGATCAGTTGAGCTGCCGCCTCTATCAGCACTCCAGTTAACTGGCAATGGACTGAATGCTCTAGATGCTGCTATTGGCACATTAGTGTTAATCTTACCATCTACATCTTGTAGATGTATCTTAACATCTGATGCTTCCTGTATGTCTGGAGGATTCTCTACGTGTGTTGCTGGACCTACTGCAATTGCTAATGAACCTGCTCCTACTATTGCTATGGTTAGGAACCATATTGGGATTGTTTTTCCGAACATGTTTATGTTTCTGTTCATACTTCTCTGTTCAGTAATAATGTTCAGTTAGTAATTAAAGCAAATGAGTATTTTGTTGAATTAAAAAATTAGTAAGTATAAAGATTATCAAATAATTATTCATAGAAAATAATACAGCATTGGAAAGTAAAAAATGGAATTGAATTGTGATTTTATTCAGATATCAAATTAAGAACATGCATAGAGATGACTAAGAAATTGTCGATAAATAATATAGTGAAATACATGTTTATCACTTTACTAATAGAAATAAAAAAAGGTTTGTTGTTTATGGCTTTCCTGCCGAAGTATGGATAACAAAGAAGTGGCG
>CAYJTD010000150.1:0-4538 GCA_964372525.1 uncultured Nitrosopumilales archaeon
AGGTAGGTGTTACGGAAAAGCATCTGCAGGCTACACTGCTTTACGAAGCAATGAAGATGGGAGCGTATCCGCCGTCGTATAAATATACATTGTCTCCATTGATAGTTGCTTCCGGCATAAACTCTGCACTGCCTCATGCTGAACCTACTGACAGGAAGATCAGGAAAGGTGAGCTAGTAACAGTGGATCTAACGTTAAGGTACAAGGGATATGTTGCAGATGCAACGAGAATGTTTGCCGTTGGAAGGATAAGTGCTGAGATGAAGAAAATTTATGATGTAGTGAAAGAAGCGCAGGAAGCAGGGCTGGATGCTGTTAAAACTGGAGCGACATGTGGTGAAGTCGATTATGCATGCCGTTCTATAATAGAGAAAAAGGGATATGGCAGGTACTTCATACACTCAACAGGTCATGGCATTGGTCTGGAAGTGCATGAACCGCCATGGATACGAGTAAAAAATGATGAGGTGTTGCGAAAGAATAATGCAATTACTGTAGAGCCTGGCATATACATCCCAAATAAATTTGGTGTGAGAATAGAGGACAGCCTTGTTGTTGGTAACAAAGCGAGAGTTTTGAACAAGTTCGATAAGGATCTGATAGTGCTTTAGAAAATTATGCGATGGTTGATTAACTATAATTTTATTGAGCATGCGAATAGTCTTTTTTCAACACTGCCATTTAAACAAGTATTTTAATCGTGATTAATGAGAAGATGAAAGCCTACATAGAAATTCATATCGAGCCAGGAAGCGATGTTGAGAAGATCATGGAGAGCATAAGGAGATCAGATGGAGTCACAGAAGCGTGCAGAGTAGTAGGTCGTGCAGACATACTAGTTACAGTGGAAGGAAGAGACCTGAAGCATGTATCTGATATTGCTTTGCAGCGAATATCTGCTGTAAGAGGCGTCTCGATCGGTCATACACTCGTATGCGTTGATTCTGCAAACCTGCCACAGCCATCGGTTCCTACACGGTCAACAGAAGAGATCCCAACAATATCATTTAGTTGAGGTACAACCTCATCTTTTTTTGTTGTAAAGCTGGTATTTAAGGAACTCATGTTTTGTTTAGATGCTTTCTATTCTGTATGAGAAAAAATCTATAACTTTATCAAGTAATAATGTAAGTTAATGTCATGATCAAGCTTTGCCAGATCAACATTCTATTTGCCATTGTTTTGTCTTCTCTGCTTATACTGCCAGCTTTAAGCCCTAGCATAAGTTCTGCTCATGCCCAATCAACACATGACTTTCGTATATGGTCTACTTCGCCAGATGTAAAATTTACTTGGGATGCTCAAATCAAGGGAAGAATTTGCCCTACACCGCCAATGGCTGAAAATATGGAAGCGATTTACTATGTCATTAAACCTGATAGTTCATTAGTGAAGATCACTGAAAAGAATCCAAAGTTTTACTGCTATGAAGATACTTTGATACTGCGCTTCAAACCTGATATGACTGGCACGTGGTCTGTTTATGCTATTTACCAATGGATCACTCTTGGAAATCCGCAACAACAGGTGCAGAGCAATCTAGTAAGTTTTGTAGTAAAGTAAGTTTATTGTTCACGTCATTATTCTAGTTTAGCAATTTTCTCCACGAAAGCTTTGATCCGCTTTGCTCCTATCCTTACCATCACTGGTGTAAGCCAATCCTCATAGAAGTTGGTATGAAGGCTGCTGGCGATGTGAAAATCTTCTGCAAGTTCGAGCTTGGGATTTTCTTTGTGAAGTTTGGTCACAAACTGGAAGATGCTCGTATGAGTCAATAATTCGACATCTCTCTTTGCAGCCAAGGCCTTGACAGACTGTGCTGCTGCGCCCCAAAGTTTTTCTGACGCTTGAACGTAATCGCCCTGTTTCAGTAACGCTTCTGCATCTTTCATTGCCATTAATAGATAAGTAGTGTTGGAGGCAATTAAGCCATTCGGTTGATCAGACCAACTATGCTTTGTTGACTATACTGTCTAGCTTCTTTGGCATATGATCTGTGGTATAGTGAATCAATTATCTTTCATTTGTATTTGTTCTCGACCTTTGGAGCTAGAATGAGATGAGATTGTTTTGTTATTTTCTGTCGTTGTAGTGCAAGTAGTGCATGGCTTCATTTGCTGGTATTGAATTCCTGATAAATTACCATAGCATTAATGCGTTAATTGTATGTAAGATCAATTTCATTTGCAATACCTGCAGATCAAGGCAAGGTATGGAAAAGCTGCCGTGTGTTAGTCTGGACGGGGGAGGGGGTATGTTTTTCCTATTTGGTGCTCAACAGTGGTGTTCAACACCTTTCATCAAAATTTTATACTATAACGGAACCTTTACCGTGGTTTCAGAAGAATGGTTCCATCTCTCATCACTTTCTTTAGTATTCGTTTCTCTCTAACGAGTTTGTTTATCTTGTTTCTAATCGTGTATTCTGGGAAATCAAGCATATCAGAGATCTCCTTGACTGTGCTTTTGCCCTTTAGAACTAAACTTACTATCGCATTTTCTAAGGTTCTGTTAAACAACTTCTTGTAAAACGGTGACTCTATGTTAGCCCTTTCCTTCAGAAGATCCAGACTGACAAGCAAATCCATGCCGAATAATCTTCCAGTTTCCCTTTCCTGCCATTCCAATTCTTCGAACACGGCATTCCATCTGAAACCTCCTGCCTGCACCAACCTTATCATATCCTATATATCGCCTTCTCTGTCGGTCACGCTTTTCAGCAGAAACACATCCTCGTTGGACATTATACAGAGTTTCAATTTGCCGAACCCCTGCAACTCTGCTCTTTTCCTCATTCCCTCTGATAGGTACAGCTTGTTTGCTACTTGCGATGTGAACAGGTCTACCCTACTTCGCCTAGGATGCATCAGTATAGCTGATGGGTTTATGCGTTTATCGTCTTCAGACAACTTCTCTCTTGCCAATGGCTTGTACCCCATCTCGGCAAGTGCGTCTCTAACAAGTTTGAAGGATTGCTGGTCTCTTGTGACTATATCGCAGTCCTTTGTAACGTTCTTCAGTCCTTTTATTCTCATGTTTTCCCCCCCGAACAAGTAGGCCTCTACTGGCTTCTGAAGGACAGCGCCTAATTCCCTGAATAGTTCTGGATATGGTGGTGGTATTTCGTATTCTGTCAGTTCATAAAGCTCTGCTTTCTGCTTAAATTCGTCCCATGGTAGGAATTTTTCTCTGTGCTTTACCGGCATTTTCCTTACATATGCTTCTATGTCGAGCCAGAGTTCGTGAATTTTAAAAGAGCGTGCAACTTTCCTGATTTTATCAAGGGCCATTTTATCGCGGCTGTTAACATAGAATACTATTGCCATGATCAATGCCGTTTTGTCATTTTCTTTATCAGCTGCAACTAAAGAATGGATTAGAATGTCTTCAAGGTTTACCGCTTCTTCCTGTTGAATGTAATAGTCACGGGCTGGGTGATACTTTATTCCATAATCAGTGAATACCGAAAAAGCTGTTAGTTCACCTGAAGCCCTTTGCCCAGCAGGCACGCTCTTCAGAATTTTGAAGCTGTCGGAGTAAAGCACTTCCGCATACGGTTCTACCTGCGTTCGTTCCTTTTCTGTACTTAACAGGTTAACAAAGAGCTGCAGATCCCTATCTTCGTTTAAAGTAATTTTATTATCAACTTCTTTTATTGCCCCGATTGATCGGAATTCATCAAGTGCTCTGTATACGGTCATTTGCGATAACCCCGTTTCTTTAACCAGCTCCTCTATCGTTTTGGGTACTAGCAGCTTTAGAAGAAGATCTTCGTTTGAATCATGCAGCAATCTAACTGCGTCAAGTTTGCCAGCAACCTTCTTGAACAAAGCCGTTTTTGCATTTAGGTTCAATGAAATTTTTTCATTTGAATTGATGTAGCCAAGATTTAATAGATCTTTTACGATCCTCTCCAGCTGGCGTTTCGTAATTCCTAGGCTGTTACAGATGTCTGTAGCATCTGCTGGCGTATCCTTTACAAGGAGCAATGCACGTATTGCCGTTGGGTTCATTATTATTAATTATCATATAATGTCGCTAGTATATAAAGGTTAGACATTATATGATAATAAATAAGAGGTAATGGCGGTGATCTTCCCTACATAGTTTTACTTTATCTTTTCCCTTACCTTGGCAGTACTCTTAAGCTCTTTTCACATCTTAATCACGTATACAAATGAATTAGCTAAAGCTTTCAATTCTATATAATATCTATCAACACTATAGCATACATGGCTGAGACACAAGATCAAACAAATGTTAATTCGTATCAGAAGCACCTTGAGCGTATAATTGCCTCTCTAATACAGAAGTATGATTTACTGGATGCAAGGAGCGAAGCGTACAAGGACGATGTCATCATCTACATGAAACTTGTAGATGCTTTGACTAAGGTAAGTGCCCATTTACGTGATTTCATGAGAATGGCAGGCATTAGAATAGAGGGAGAGAACGATCTGGCGCTGCTGTTTGCAAAGGTAAGGGAGAGTATCAATGAAAAATAAGCTGCTTTTGGAAATTGCGCATTCATTGATTCC
>CAYJTD010000151.1:0-4498 GCA_964372525.1 uncultured Nitrosopumilales archaeon
CATAGGTATAATCCAGGCCTTTGGCTACATCTTTTTCTCAATGGTAATTTTAGGAGTCAGTTTTCCTCCTACGATAATTGGCATTGTTCTATTCATGAAGAGGAGAAAAGCAAAACAGGCGCGTGTTTGATCAGACTGTTTTGTTGGTCCTGAGTTTTGCTTGATTATCTATTCTATGCGCGAAAAGTGCTGTTAGTAATACAGATGTAAATAAAAGTACGCCAATCCCCAAATGTATTGCAACGAGTAAGGAGTGTAACTTTGCCTCTATAACAACGAAACCTAAGGTTATCTGTGTAATCACGAATATAGTAGCCAAGATAGACGTTAGTCGTATTCTGGTTTCGGTCTTTTTGTAGGTCCATGCAAGAACCATTGTAGATATTACCAGTGCACCCGTCAAGGCTGCCATGAACCTATGAACCCATTCGATCAAATAATCCTCGCTTGGTAACAACTGACCATTGCACAAGGGCCAGTCGGGACAGGAGAGACCTAGACCACTGGCGCTAACATAGCCGCCAATAAATATCACTGAATAGACGGATGCTAGTGCAGCTACTGATACATATTTTAGAATCATGATTATTCTACGATGAACTTACCTTGCATGCCAAGCGCAGAATGACCTGGAACGGTGCATATGTAATAATAGTGACCAGGTCTATCAGCCACAAATTCTATAGTGCCATTCTGCCCCCTAGTTAAAGGATTATTGGCTGATTTGATGGCTGCGTTGAATACAATGGAGTTCGGATTGTCAGGATCCGAAACTATACCAAAGGCATGCGGCATTGCTCCACTATGCACAACATTAATGATTACTGTATCACCAGCCTTCACAACAATATCAGGATTAGCGTTAGGTTCTCCTCTAGGTGCATTGAATCCCAATGTTTTAAAATCTGAACTCTCCCTGAATGCTAGCTCTACTGTGTGCGATACTCCAGTAGGCTCCACAGGTCCAGTCGTTGCACCAGCTTCTGCCTTCTTGACTATGAACTTACCCTTCATTCCAAGTGTTGAATGGCCTGGAACGGTGCAAATGTAGTAATACTCTCCCTCTTTTGTTGGAGTAAATGCGATCTCTCCCTTTTCGCCAGATTTTATCGGATTAGCTGCAGACTTGAAAGCGGAATCAAAAAGAATTGAATTTGGATCGTCAGGATCAGACACGACAGCAAAAGCATGTGGCATCTTGCCACCATTCTCAAGTTTAATGTCTACTTTATCTCCTACATTTACTATAAATTCTGGGTTTGCTCCTGTTTCACCTGCTATACTATTGAACCCTAGAGTTCTAAAGTCAGTACTTTCAACGAACTTGAGTTGAAATTCCCTAGTGACTCCTGTAGATGGCACTTCTCCATCTCCCTTTGTCTCCTGAGCTTTTAGCGAAGTTGCTGGCGGATACGCATGCCACATGTCAGAGAAAGCCAAGTTTATACCAGCGCCAATAGCCATGACTATAAGTATTATAGCTATTCCTTTACCCATTCTTCTGGGACTAGTCCTGATGGGGCTCTCTTCTTCTGTAGTCATAATATTGTTCACCTAGCTCAAACGGATCTTCCATCTTTGCCGGCTTTCCTTTTACAGCACTGCGGATCATGTTGTATAGGAATACAGCCATTGCTGTACCCATCATGAATCCACCTATGGACGCTATCTGATTCATAATTATGATTTCAGGGTCACTAACATAATCGTATACTCTCCTAGGCATTCCAAAGAGTCCTAGGATATGCTGAGTTATGAAGGTAAGTATTGCACCTATGAACATGAGCCAGAAATGTATAGAACCTAATCTTTCATTATACATTCTTCCAGTTATCAGTGGGAACAAGTAGTAAGTGAAACCAAAGAATATGAATGATATAGTACCCATGACGAACAGATGGAAGTGTCCTACTACCCAATAACTATCATGTGTGATAAAGTCCAATGGAAGTGCTGTGTTGACCACTCCTCCTGCACCAGCTGCAAAGAATAGAGCGATGCCTCCAAAGGTCCACTTCATTGGCGCTGCAAATTTGATTCTTCCTCCCCACGAGGTAGCAAGCCAGTTAAAGACGTGCATTGCCGACATGGGTACAGCTGCTAATGTTCCTACCATGAATACAGTCTTTTCAACGAAGCTCATTCCAGTTGCCAACATATGGTGCGCCCATGATGCGAACCCAATCAGACTTAGCAGTACTATGGCTATTACACCAGACCAGTAACTGAATAATGGCTTTCTCGCAAACGCTGGTATAAGTACATAGGCCATACCAATAGCTGGAATGAAGAAGATGTATACTTCAGGATGGAATGTGAACCAGAATAGATGTTGATATGCAATTGGATCGCCTCCCATTGCAGGGTTGAAGAATCCTGAAAGGCCAAGCCTGTCTGTATATAACATTATCAGCGCAGCTGTGAAAGTTGGGAGAGCCGCTAATATCATTAGGGATGTTATCAATGTGGACCAGACGAATAATGACATCTTCATTATAGGTACGTCAGGATGCTTGCACTTCAGGATTGTAACTACAAAGTTGATCGAACCTAAGATTGATGACAGACCTAAAATCTTCAGACCAAATATCCACATATCAGCTGCTGGCCCTGGAGAATTTATGATGGAATATGGCGGATATGCCGTCCAACCAGTGTCTGACCATCCAAGCCAGACAAGTGCCGCAGCCGGTGGGATCATCCAGTAAGCAACAGCATTAAGTCTTGGATAGGCCATGTCTTTGTATCTAATCATGATTGGTATCAGATAGTTACCAACACCTGCAGCAAATGGAAGTAGCCATAAGAATAGAAGATCTGTTCCGTGCACAGTGAATATCCTGTTGAAGAATGCCGGGTCATCGATTATTGTTGGGCCAGGAAACAGCAATTCTGTCCTGATAAGCATTGCAAGGGTGCCGCCCATGAAGAGGAAGATAAATGATGTGACAATGTAAAGCAGACCTATGTCAGTGTGATGAGTAGAAAACAGTACTTCCCACAATGGTCTTGGCTTTCTTACCTCTAGTACCATTTTATCACGCTTCCACTATCAGTGTTGCGCGCATCTGGTTGTGCAATAGTCCACAGTACTCTCTGCACTGTATAAGGAACTCTCCTGGCACGTCGGGTGCAAACCAGATTTGGTTTATCCTACCAGGTACGGCATCTATCATAGCAGTGTAAAACGGCACGTTGAAAGCATGAATAACATCCTTGGACGTTATCTCGAACTTATACGCCTTGCCAGCTTTGACATGTAACTCCCCAATTTCTTTGGTACCATCTTCGTGCTCAAATGTCCAGAACCATTGTTGAGCAATTACTTTGATCGTTTCTGCCTCTTCTGGTACTTCGTCTATATTTTTTTCAAGTACCCAAGAATCTGCGCCAATCCAGATCAATATACCAGTTACGACACCCAGGTATACCCATTCATATATTGAATGACCCATTAAACTGACACCTCCTGCTTCTTTACCTTCCCCTCTCTAAACCTTACTGCTATGAAAAGCATCACTCCTTGTACTACTGCTCCCACTATAAATGCAGCAGTCATGAGCTTGTAAAAGAGGCCCCAAATTTCGACCCTTCGGTTGAGATATTGTCCTTCCTCTTGAGCGTATGCAGGGACAAGAATTAGAACTAATGAAGTAAAGAGCAATGGAACCAAGACCAAACCATACAATTTGGTTGAGACCAAACCAGCACCGAATGAATGGAATATTACAGGTTATTTAAAGATTCTGTAGATTATTTATTTTGATTATCATTGTTCTAAGGAATATCTGCTCATATCCATTACATTGAATGCCAATAAATTATAATCACTGCTACCATGCCTTAATATTGTTAGAGATGCGTTTTTGATAGCCATATTGAATAGCGCTGATGGTTTCAAGTCGAGTATTCTGCTTATAGCTGCCTTTATTGGATCTAAATGGGTTATGAACAAAACATTGGTAGTTGGATGCTTTTCTGCTACGTAATCAAGCATATCGTTAACTCTTTCTCTTATTACCGGAAATCTTTCTACATTCAGGTTTTTCACCAAGGGATCGTCTTGATAGAAACCTAGGAAGACATTCCCATATTTTTCTACCACGTCTTGATAGGCCATACCTACAACAGACCCCATATCTGTCTCTATCAGTCTTTCATCTATAGTATAGTCAACACCTATTGTTTCAGAAACGATCTTAGCGGTTTCAACTGTCCTAGTAACGGGACTCGAATATATTGCATCTATAGAAATTGATCTTAAACCATTTGCCGTTGAAGCTACTTGCTCTCTGCCTCTTTCTGTAAGGTGATACTCCAATTCTCTGCCTGCAAGGATATGCTCAACGTTGTTATCTGCCTCACCATGTCTCATCATTAATACAAGAGCCAAGATAACTGGAATTCTCTAAAAGTTAATATAAATTGTGCACATGCAAGAGTTCGTGAAGATCGGTATTATTGGTGGCACCGGTGGCATGGGTGAGGGTCTAGCAAT
>CAYJTD010000152.1:0-4442 GCA_964372525.1 uncultured Nitrosopumilales archaeon
TTGATAAGTTATCAGTGCTTAAACTACCTATAATGTCACAACCACTAAGAATTCCTTTGACTGTGCTACCAACAATAACATCATCAGTTCCTATACATGTCAAGTCTCCTTCTATCGTTGCATAGTTCATTCTTAACGAACCTCCTTCCACATCAACGTCTCCACCTACGTTGGTGCCCTTTAGGAACAAATTGCTATCTTCCGAATCAAGATCTCCAGCTATGTTGCTGTTTGTGAACGTAACACGACTATTATCTATGGTAACATTACCATTGATAGTGCATGATACAAAACTGACATATTTTTCATCAGAGATAGTTACGCTTCCGTTTATTGTCTTAGCTATACAAAAATCATTTGATTGATCATTAGCCCCAGAGATCTGCCCGGAATTAGTACCTGTGCCAGATGGGCTAGTATTATCAGACAGAAAATCTGCAGGTCCACAGTAACCAACGAAATCCGGAGGTGACTCGCTTGCACGCAAGATGCTGAATGCAGAAGTTGGACTTACCTTGCCATAAATTATTACTCCAGTTGTGCCACATTTGATCGTTGCATCGTTAGGATTAGCAGGATCATAAATCAAGTCAGCACTAAAGTCACCAACCGTCCATGGGAAGACCTCACTGTTACCACTTGACACATGAACCTCTATGAATAAGATGAAATAGATTTTTCCATCACGAGGATAAGAGATGAGGACCTTCGTTTCACCATTTGCTGTCGTGCCTTTTGTCATTACTGCTTTATCAGAAAGACCAACAAGTTGAAGATAAACAGTTTCACCAGGAATAATTACATATGCGCCATTCTTCTTCGATAACTCTACCGTACCTGCTGCATCTGAATACATTTTTAGTTTAGGCTCAGTATCACTATTCTCAGGAGAACCGAGTGGTATTGCAACAGCTAGCGAACCTGAAACGAGGCTTGCTATAATAATTAGCAATACTAAGTTTCTCGTTGCACTAGTTACACTCTTCATCTTACTCTGTTAAGGAATATTGTTCCGTAATTCATAAGAGTTGTTTGTATTAACAGGTTTTCAGTATCCAACTTTTTTATTAAGATTCTACATATGCAATTAGTTAAACAAAAAGTATAGAGGCAAAGAAATTTGTTTCTTTGTTTACCATGTTGATTCTTTTTCTGGAATTAAAAAACGTATTTCTTTTTGTTAGGTGTATGTGGGGTTGCTTCAGTGAAAACTATTACTACCGTAGTTATAGTTATACCTTATTGTTGGTAATTAAACAATTTTCGTAGTGTCTTTAATACAAGAATCTGATGCATGTAGAGTTGAGAGAAATGCCACAAAATTCTAAATCAAAATCCCCACAAGTAAGGAAGCTTTGTTCCATGTGTATGGGGATGGTACGCTTTACAAGAAACAAGCATGATTGGATGATTGATACATGTGATTACTGCGAACAGATCAAAAGGGTGAAGATAGAAGCATGGGACGAATCTAATGAGACTATAATACGTTCTCTAAAATCTGTGCCATATCCATTGCCTCAACTACAGGAGGCGGGGGGGGGGGAATTTGGAAGACATGGAAGGGTATAACCATTATCTGCTCTATAGCTTTTCTTGCATATCTCCTATTTGTTTGAGCTAATAAATACAAAAAATTGGTTATAGAGCAGTGTTATACCTTACTATGGATCGAAGCACGGACCTAGGAAGTTGCCGAACTTTATGTGCTTCGTTTCACCTTCCAGGATAGTAAATGCGATTGGATTGGGTGCCATTGAAGCTACTTTCGGATCTGGCTGCGCACTTGCAGGTCCTGGAGCTGTCTGTATCCATTTACCACCATCACATTCACCTGGTTGTACCACTCTGAAGAACTCGTATACGATGTATTGACCTGGCTGCAGAGTGAACGTTACTGTTCCAGCAGAACTGGTTATACCTTCAAGGGGCAGTCCTGATGCATCCAGCGCTGGTGTGCCTTGGCTGTTGAATACCTTTATCTTGAATCCAGGTAAGCCAGATTCAGAGTTGTTCTCAATTCCGTCTTTGTTATCATCATGGAATTTGTGAACTACCAACTTTGCTGGTGCCACGAAGCACGACAGTTTGTTACCGAATTCGATCTTTGTCTCTGTCTGACCTACTATCGTTATCTTATGCTCAAAGTTATTAGCAGCTCCTGGGAATGTCTGTACCCATTTACCGCTAGCACAGTCAGGCGGTATGGGTCCAAACGTATCCTCTCTAATCACGTATTTCTGTCCCGGCGGCAATGTCTCCAGTAAGAACATGACAACACCGTTAGAGTCAGTTAATGCCTTTGCTATCGGAGTAGTCAGGTCGTTTGGATGGTACACCTTGATCAGAAAGCCCTTAACACCGGGTTCCACGAAGGGCACCATGTCTCTCACACCATCTCCGTCCTTATCCTGGAATTTGGTTACCGTGAGTTTACCTGTGTTGGGAGGACATACCAGTCTGTTGTTGAACTTTATCTGGTCTAGTTTATCCTCTCCTGGCGATAGTGTTATGAACACTGTACCTGGAGGAGCCTGGGAAGGCTGTGGTTGTGGTTGCACATTAATGAGTTCCCATCTTCCATCTATACAGTTGTCAGGCACGGTTGTTGGCAATATCTCTTTTATCACATATGTACCGGGTCTGAGCAGGAATGTTACGATTGCTTTGTTACCTGCTTCAATCTGTGTCTTACCACTTGCAATTACTTTTATTCCAGTCTGGTCTAATACCTGTATGGTAACAGGATGCTGAGCTATCAGACCATCTCCTGGTGCACCTTCTACCAACTTCTCAACTTTTACTGTAGAGAGTGGTTCACATTCAAGTTTGTTACCGAACAATACTATACGATGATCATCAGCAACGACGCTTATCGTCTGAGTAGGAGTTGTTGGGAATATCTGCTTCCATCCCAGTGGTGTACCGGGTTTGATGTTGATGATGTTACCTGATTGATCCCTTACAGTGAAGGTACATGAATTGGGTATTGGTCCAGCTACTTCCTTGAAGATGTATGTTCCTGGTGTCAGACTGAACACAGTGTGTCCTTGAAGATCTGTAACTTTACTTGCAACCAACTTTCCAGATACATCAAAGACCTGTATTGTAAAGCCTTCCAACCCTGGCTCCGTAATATTTGGAGGTATTCTCTGTGCTTCAGGTAAGTTCTCACAGGACACTATTCCACAGTCTATGACATTGTTTTCGTTAAGGTCTCTAATCTTGAATACTTGTACTGTTGCTGGAGGCTGTGTTGCAGGCAAACATTTCACCTTGTTACCGAACTTAATGGTTTGATCACTCTGAAGGTTAATCACGTGCTGGAAGTTGCTTATAGAACCCGGAGTTGTCTGTATGAATGAGCAACCCTCAGGTGGAGTTGGGAATACTTCCTTTACAGTGTACTTAGCAGGTAGTAGGCTGAATTGTAACGGTATCTGATCATTAGTTACTCCTTGTGCTACCAACTTGCCAAACGCGTCAAAGATCTGTATGGTGAAACCTTTGAATAATGTCTCATTCTGGTCAAATATCCCATCTCCATCTTCATCGTTGAATTTGATAACTGTTAGTTTGAACTTTGGACAGTTCAATTCGTTAAGTATTTCTACTTCTATCGTCTGGCCTGCAGAGACAGTTATTGTATGTGGTAATGGTGGTGTAGTGGATATTACTTGGCAACTACCTGATATGAGCTGGGAAGGCTCATCTACCTTGAATTGTGTAAATTGTCCTGCAAGTACGTCAAACACAACGATTCCATTTACATCAGTGAATCCACTTACAACCTCTTTTCCAAGGTTGTCCAGCAATACTATCTTCACTCCTGGTAGTGGTTGGTCAATGCCAACATCGTTTATTCCATTTCCATTCACATCATGTAGTTTGTGAACAATTATCTTTGCTACTGCCGGCTTGGGACATTGTAATGTATTTATGAATTGAATGGTTTTGTCAGCGAAGAGGAATACCTCGGCTGTATCTGTAGCTGGTACAAACAGACATCCATTCGGTGCATTTGGAGGAGTTACTTTAACGATGTAGGTTCCTTTTGGCAGAGTTGTCATGAACGAACCATTTGCAGCAGTAGTTCCACTTGCTACCTGCTGTCCTGTTGCCTTATCGGTAACTATAACCTGTGCATTCTCTATTGCAGTAAGTGTTCCATCTAACTGTTTCAGAAGCTTTACAACTGTAAGTTTGAACTGTCCAGGAGGTGGTGGTTGGTCCTTTGTATTTGTGAATGTACATACTATAATTTCACCACCATCAAGGTCTATGGTTGCCTTTCTTTGTACGAGGTTTGTTGAGGAACCATTATCTGGGTCATTGCAAACGATGTTCGTCAGTGTAAAGCCAGAGACCTGTATCTCATTTACAGTATAGGTACCAGCTGATATGTTGCTAAAGGTCTTACTGTTAGGCAAGAGTCCATCACT
>CAYJTD010000153.1:0-4441 GCA_964372525.1 uncultured Nitrosopumilales archaeon
TGCATATAATGAGATTATGTAGTAAATAATAGATCGTGGAAAATTTAGAGCATGTGTAGAAATATAGCACCGACAGGTTTACTTCAAAAGGCTAAACTCTTACAAATATTGTTATCTATGAATTGGTGTAACTGAACCCTGCGTGAATATGTTTATGTCATTGCCAAAAGCTTCCCAATCGATAACAGGTTTGACATCAGCGACTTTTAGCAAAAAGTATTGCTTGGAGCCAGGACGTATTGGGTCGTTTAGCGTTGAAAAGGTAGCAGCATTCAATTCATCCCCTTCTTTATCCCATTGGTTAGGACCTCTAGCTGCTGTAAGTTCAGAAGCGGTTGATATGTTAAATGAGTAAACGCCAACAGTGCTATCATCCATATTTCTCACACGCATAATAACCAGATCCTTGATCTGTTTGGCCTGAACCCTCAACTCCAACTGCGCTTTAGTACCCATTTCCATCTCCATCTCCGTCTCTATCTCATTTGTCGATTCCCCTGGTGTACTGATCGAAGGTATAGATTTTACAACTTCAAAGTGCGTGTCGGTTGGTATATCATCATAAATTTGTACATCAGCATATTCAGCACGAATAGTCCATGTCCCCTCAATTGTTAACCTAGAATCTCTCAACGCAAATTCCGCACTGAATTTTCTATCTACTATGGGAGCAATCGTGGACGTGAAACTTATGCCATCAGGATTGATCACAATTAGAAAGACCTGCTTGCCAGCCCTGGTAACATTTCCATTTACCTTTACCAGATCTCCAACCACATACGCACTCTTCTCTGCATATGCATATGCCCTGTATGGCACGTCATCAACATTGAATTCGAAAAACTTTGATGCGCCCAGATATTGTACGCCAAGAAGCCACTTGCCGGAACGATTTGTCAACAGATCTATTGCAACATTGAATGTGCCATCAGGATTTGGTGAGAAGCTGGTAAACGTGTACAAGGAAACCACTGGATCAAACAACAGAACGGTTCCGGCACCGCCCATCTTCGAGACGTTCCCAGATATCACTAATTTATCATCAAGCACATAACTCTCTTTGTTTATGGCAACGTCAAGAGTTACGGATGGCTTTAGGTTGATAGGATGATCTTTCGCCTGTGTTGAAGTCCCATAGATCTTATCAAGTGCCTTTACAGTAACAGATGATATCACGTATTGAATGGAATCAGATACAGAAGGATGCATCACGTCCTTTGGATCATTGTTGTCATCCACTGCATGAGCAAGGTTCAAGGCATGGCCAAATTCATGCATTGCAGTTACATAGAACGTCTTTTCAGGAAATTCTAATACTACAGATCTGCAGCAGTAATATCCCTGCTTCACTTCCGCCTTTATCTGCGTGGGAAGAATAATGTCGGCCTTTACTATGTTACCGTCCTGGTAATAACTTGTATTTGTAACACCTGCATGACCCGCATTTGTCAGTTCTACAAAATCCTTTGTTATTGACACGTTTATGTTGCAATTCTGACTCTTGCTGAGTTGATAAGTGAAGTGCGGCCATGCGCTCTTCCATTCATCAATGGCTTTGATGAACAGCTGCTCATACTTGGGGTCGGCAATGCTGAATATGCAGACAGTGAAGTTCAGATAGGTCCACTTTGCTGGCACGGCCTGACCTACGGAAGATGGATAAGCATAGATATTTTGAACAAATATTACAGGCATAAAGAGCGAGGCAATTAATAGAGATACTACAACTATACGCATTTGATTATTCCTCTTGGGTATTACTTTTAACAACTATACTTGTCTGATAATAATGTTTTTGCATTGCCACTTCTTTACTTTACTTCTCAAGCTTCTCTGTAAGCGATCCCTTTACCCGTCCAATCATAAACGTAACATAAACAGCAATAGCAGTTACAATTACGGCATAGATTATCTGCGCCGTTACGTTCTCGCTCTCTCCAAAGAATTGTTGGAACAAGTTTTGAATAGCGGAATTCCATGCCAAGGCAGCGACAAGACCAAAAGCGGCAGTTAGCAACGCTGCCAGTTTTTCCACTAGTTCAATCCTTACCTTTACCTTCTTTTCGTCGCTACTCATTTTACATTACTTATGGCTTTGCGATTTATAATGCACAGTCAAAATGTATGAGTATGCTACTTCATGAATATCAACAATGTATGAGATCAGATCATCTTCTGAAGTATGCCATAACATGCGGCCTGTAGAGGTAATAGAGTATGAAGCCGTTGAAGAAGACCATCGCAAGGCTTGCTCCAAAAGTGGCTGGTATCGATATGGAATAAAGAATTATGTTTATGATTGCAAATACAATTGCAAGGTTTCTTGCCCACGTCTTTGCTTTAAACAAACCAATGCCTATCAGTACATTGATGCCTCCTATCACTCCAAATACTATGCCAACACCTACGATGATTGCACTCATGACAGAAGCAGGTTCGATCATTGGCTGTGCAAATGCTTGACCGTCAAAAGGATACGGCTCGAAAAAGTCAATTTCGTTTGCTAATAATGCAAATACAGCTATGCCAATGAAAGCTATAGCAGCATTGATGAAGTAAAGTATGGCAAGGACAGTAACGCCGGTAGGTCTTTCATCGAAAGCGTGATGCCAATCACCCAATAAGCATCATACATTGCACATGTAAATAAGAATTTGCAAAACGAATAAAGACGAGAATTCAGTAGCAGCACAAATGCGGTGTGGTTGCAGGTGCATGTACTGCAAAGGCAATGATCTGGAATCATTTACCATACAATTACCAGATGATGATTATGACATGCATCACACATGCAAAAGCTGTGGCATACACTTCAACCATTTAGATGGAGAAACGTATGAAACATGCGAGAAATGCGGCTATAAGAAAAGTTGATGTACGGATAAGCTAAAGAAGCCCGCCTCTAGATGACTTTCTATATGGTCCTCGTGTGCGTTTCCTAGCCTTCACTTTCTTATCTTGTTCTGCACGTAACCCGTGCTCCTTCTGCAGATCACCGACCAATGGAATCTTTTCATCAGATTTTTTGTACAGCTCATCGATTGTTTTGGCAAGTTTAAAGTCCCTGTCAGTTAAGTGTCCAACATCAAATGATATAGATGATATCTTGACCGTCTTCCATATTACAGTAATTATTGGATGATGGTTTTGTGATTCTGCAATTTCAGCTACATCATTAACAAATTCAATGCCTTGCGTGAACGATTTAAACCCAAAGCTCTTTACGATCTTCCCGTCTTCTAATTCCCAGCCGTCAAGTTCCTGTACACGCTTTATGATATCGCTGTTTGTCATTGTTACAGATAAGATAACTAAACTTGCAATTTGAATATTACTATCCATCATTAGTCATGCTTAAGAGAAACTTGATGGTAACTATCTGGAGCATTGTCTCTGGACAAATATATTCATGGAAACACTAGTAGTAATACAGCAAGAGTAACAGAAGACACGAAGTACAGGAACGTTCTTGTAAAGCAGAATAAAGATATTGATTTTGATCTTGACTACACGTTAAATCCGTATCAGGGCTGCAGTTATGGTTGCAGGGAATGTTACGTACAGGACATAATATCTTCACCAATTGAGAAAAAGGGAGGTTGGGGCAATTTTGTAGAAGTAAGAAGACGTACAGTAGAGGTTCTTGACAAGTATAAGGATGAACTGAAGGGCAAGAGAATTTTCGTAAGCACGCTTTCCGATCTATGGATGCCTGAAGCGGGTGCTTCAGGTCTTACAAGAGCAGTTTTAGAAAAGTTGGCAATGATAGACTTCTTCCTATGCGTTTTAAGTACGAGAAGCACGCTTGTACTCAACGATATAGATATTCTAAAAGAAATGTCCCATAAGATAGAAGTTGGAATAAGTATACCGACAGATAGGAAAGACATCACAAAGTTATTGCATCCAAGAGTAGCGACTGCAGCTGCTAGGTTTAGTGTAGCAAAAAAGCTAAAAGATAACGGCATTACAGTAAGGATACAGATGGCTCCATGTCTACCGTATACTGATCAGTTCGTTAACATGGCAAAGAGTAGCGCTAATTGGTTGCTGCTAGACTATTGTTCGCACCAAGTTTTACCTTACAAGCAAATATTGCAGGATAACGGTTTTGGTTACTGCCTAAGCAAGCAATGGACCAGTACACAATACAATTACTTTAGATCTGTACTCGGTGAAGATAATGTGAAGTTAGGAGAAGAATACTTTGCCTGGAAGCATGTTAAATAAGTAAAAAGACGTCAAAATTTTCCATGTTGATCACAGTCAATGTATATAAAACACAGCATAGTAGTAAATCTGAAATAGAAATGGGCAAAGGCTGCGAGCATGTTGCAAATGTTGATGAAAGTATTGCACCGAAGACTAAAGAATGCGAAGAATGCGAAAAGGAAGATACTGATTGGGTTGCACTGCGTCTCTGTTTGACATGTGGCCATGT
>CAYJTD010000154.1:0-4394 GCA_964372525.1 uncultured Nitrosopumilales archaeon
GACGATCTTTACCTGATCGGCACGTCTGAACATGCAATAGCTGCCATGCATATGAACGAAATATTTGATGCAAAAGAACTTCCAATAAGGTATGCAGGTACGAGCCCATGCTTCAGGAAGGAAGCAGGTGCCCATGGTCGGGACACCAAAGGCATATTCAGGGTACATCAGTTCGAGAAGGTCGAGCAATTTGTGTTCGCAAAACCCGAAGAATCATGGACGATTCATGAGGAGATGTTAAAAAACTCCGAGGAATTTTTCCAGCTCTTGGGCATACCGTATAGGGTGACGTTATTATGTTCAGCTGATCTGGGCAAGATCTCTGCAAAGACATATGACATAGAGGCATGGATGCCTGGGCAGGATGCATACAGGGAGATTGTGTCATGTTCCAACTGCATGGAGTATCAAGCAAGGCGGCTTGGTGTTAAGTATAGAGAAAAGTCAAACGAAGAATCCAAGTTCGTTCACACATTAAACAGTACATTGGTTGCCACAGAACGCACGCTGGTTGCAATAATTGAAAATTATCAAACTGAGAAAGGATCTGTAATTGTACCGGATGTGTTAAAACCGTATATGGATAGTATAGAAGAACTAAAGTGATCTAACACTTATATTTTGGAGTCTAATCCTGCTCTCCGATGGTTAAAGGTAAGAGAGGCGGCAGGGTAAGAGACAAGTGGCATGATAAAAAATGGGTAATGATTCAAGCACCAGCCTCATTTGGTAACACACAGATAGCCCAAATACCAGTAACAGACGAAGAGAAGGCCATCGGTAGGATTATTGAAGTAACACTTTTCGAGCTGTGGAAGACGGACCCGCAGCAGCATACTATAAAGCTCTATTTCCAAATAGATAAGATTGATAATGATATTGCTTATACTCGTTTCAAGGGTCACGAATTTGCCAAGGAATTTCTACGTAGTCTGATCAGGAGAGGGTCTTCGATGATTAGTTACGTTAATGATTATACCACACTTGATGGATACAAATTTAGAGTTTCATCTATTGCGTTTGCACAGAGAAGGTTGAACTCCTCAAAGAAGCATGAGATAAGAGCTATAATAAATGGAGTTTTGGCAAGCGAAATACCACAAAAAACAATAGATCAGTTTGTGCAGGCAGTAGTAGGTCCAGAACTTAACGCTCGCATGCATGCAAAGGTAAAAAGGATTGTAGGTGTGAGGCATATTTCTGTTAGGAAGACCAAGTTGATGCAATCACCAGCAGCACAAGTTGTTGAAACCGTTCAAACATAAGAATTGTTAAAATAAGTTAATTCTAATTGCACAACTGCAACTCGTTATATATTAGGGAAATTGTATTTGTATAAAATAAATGAGCGTGGTTAACTTTGCTTCTGCAGACATTGAAGTCATGATACACGCAACGGAAGATAGTGCAAAGGTATTGTCTGCAATAAATGGATTGTTTCAAATAGAACCAGAAGAGTTCGTTGCTAACGGTGTTAAAGGTCATTTCGGCAACGAAATAATTCGCTTCAAGGCAAATCTAAGTAGCAAAAAAGCTACAGACATTGCATATAAAGTAATAAAGATGATGAGCAACGAGGATCGTCTTTCAATACATGACAACTTTGATCTTTTTACGGATGGAAAGAACTCCATTTATCTACGAATCAGTAAGCAGAAGATCTTTGAGCGTAAAGTCGTCCTTGAGCAGGCAGACTCTCTCAAGATCAGATTGAAGATTGTAAGGAGATTCCAGCCCAAAAATGAGATAGAAAGATACAGAAAGACGCTGGTAAATGGTGATGATGATTGAGGCAGAAGCGTCGATACTTGCTTGCGTATTATAATGGCAATGGTGCCTTTAATGTCATAAAAAGAAAATACATAGAAAAATTTGGTAGCGAAGATCTGTCAAAGGCGTTCCTCAAGATAATATCACATGAAGACGGCTTTCTTGTAGTTAGATGTAATTTATCATGTTATGCACATCTGCTGGAAACGCTTTCACTTTTAGACGGTGCGTTTACTACACTAAACACATCTGGAACATTGAAAGCCCTTGGCTCTAGAATGGATGAGATCAAAAAGCGGTTCAGAGGAATAGATATTAATACTGCGAAATGAAAGTTAATCTTGGGATGAGGTGAATTACGAGCCGCTCCAGGCTGAGCTAAATGCAATGAAGACCTCGCGACGAACCGACCCACAATTTTGATCTGTTTAAGTGAAATTTAAATTAGACAGTATTTTTGGTAGCAATGTGAGTACGGATTACGATATAATAGTTGCTGGTGCTGGGATCGCTGGAATGATTGCAGCTTCTTCTGCATCGATATATTCCAATCAAAACCTGAAGATCTTGATTGTAGACAGGAACCCACAGCCTGAAGCAGGTAAGAAGACGATCAACGGTTGGGTCTGTGGCGACGCGGTTGGAAAGAACAGTGTAGATTACATGACGCAGCGTACTGGCCTCACTTGGAACAAACCTGAGATAGAACATCCTGTTAAAGGTGTGGTTGCTTATTCTCCTGATCATGAAACACCAATCTATTTTGATGGCGAGGGTTACATTTTAAACCGAAGACTTTTGCCACAGAAGCAACTAAAGGATGCTGAAAAGGTTGGCGTTGAATTCAAGTGGAACGTTGCACTGCGGAGTGTTTATGCGGAAGATGGTTTTGTCAAAGGTGTAACCGGTACTGATCTCACGAATAATTCACCGTTTAAGAAAACTGCTAAACTTGTCATAGATTGCGCAGGTGTAACTTCTGTCTTAAGACAGAATCTCCCAATTAAGAGCTATATACAGAAGATGATAAACAGAGACGATCTGGAATCAACTGGCAGGTACATATACGAATTTGAGAATGGTGCTGATGATAAAACATACTTCGATCCCGATTATGCTCTCATACACCTCGATCAAGTAATCGCTCCCGGTGGATATGCATGGGTATTTCCAAAGGGTGAAAGCAAAGTCAACATAGGTCTTGGAGTGCAGCACAAGAGTTTAGAGTTGAGAAATAGAACACTTGGCAAGAAAGAGGATCTGAAAAGACTGATAGATAATTACGTGGAGACGAATCCTGTCATAAAGAACCCGAAGATGGCAGATGGAGAGGCAGACGAAGGAAATAGCTGGGGGACATGGCAGGTGTCAGTAAGGAGGCAGAACGATTGCATGGTAGCCAATGGTTACATGCTGATCGGTGATTCTGCATGGATGCCAAAGCCGCTGGACGCTGGCGGTATAGGTCCTGCTATAATTGCGGCTACCATTGCCGGCAAAGATGCTTCCCAAGCAATAGAAGCCAATGATACGAGTGAAAAGGGTTTATGGAATTATAATGTTGATTTCGTTCACGATTATGGATATAAAACAGCCGGTCTGGAAATCTTTAGGCGGTTCCTGCAAACGTTGACAAACGAGCAGATCAATTATGGCATGAAGCACTTTCTATCAAAAATGGATGTAGAAAAGATATCGCATGGAGAGCATCCAGAGTTTGGCACCATTGATAAAGTAGGCATGCTGATCAGAGGGGCGCTTAACAAGAAGACAGCTGAAGGATTGAAGTATACGGCTGACAAGAATAAGTTTCTTGTGGAACATTATAACAACTATCCGAAGACTCCTGACAAGTTCCCTGCATGGCATGATACGCTTATGAAAGAACTCAACGAAGCGTTTGATAGGTTCGAGATAACGCCAAAAGTATACGCTTAGTGTTCAACAACCATCTTGCGTGAATTTATATCAGCCAGCCTTAGAGGCTCAGGTATTCTATACCTTGAAACTTCCCTTACAAGCTTTGCTGCTGTCCGCAAACTAATCTTATGTCCAACACTAACGTAGATTGGTTTTGCATTCGTAGTAATGGCATAGCCCATGATCTTACCATTCAGCAGTATAGCATTATTTTTTGCAACGTTGCCACAGAGAAGAGCCTTGGCAATACCGATTGTAGGTTTGTTAATCTTCATGCCTACGTAGCATGCGAGGCCAAACTGCCGGGGATGTAACATACCATGGCCATCTACCATCAACACGTCATAATCATGCTCAAGCTTTCTCAATACGCTGAATATCGGTTCTGATTCACGAAGAAAGAACAGGCCTGGTACGTATGGCTGCTCCACTTTTATCACATTACATGCAGAACCTATTACATCAAAATTATATCTGTCAATAACTACTGCATAGGCAAATGCTTTATTATTACGGTAGGAAACATCAACACCACAAATATGTTGTATCTTATTGTAACTGATAACATCATCTTTTATCACTTTCTTTGCCATCTTTAGCTGCAAGCGAATAGCATCGTCTACAGTTAAAGGCATGATATTACACTGTCTGAAAACAACTTTATCTGCTTTGTATCAAGGTGTGGAAAGACCAACATGAATTCC
>CAYJTD010000155.1:0-4373 GCA_964372525.1 uncultured Nitrosopumilales archaeon
AGTTCTGCCCCTAACGAACGCAATATATCAAGATTATCTGCATAGTAAAAGTTGAATGATTCATCTAAAGCAACAGCTATTCTAGCTTTGATCTTCTTTGCTACACTATTAGTTTTGATCCGCAGTTTCGGTGTTTTCTTAGCAATTGAAATAGTTTTATCAATATTGATTTGCTCCTTCATGTAATTGGCTACTGCCGTTACTTTATCCAACAGATCTTTTCTTTCAGAAGTTGGCACGAGCCCAAGATGACGCTCTTCTAATCTAATGTCTTTGTCTCTCTTTACAGTTCCCAGTATCGGAATCTTCACTTGCCTCATCGCATCGATACAGTATTTTGCATGTTTTTCTCCAGCTACATTGTTCAGTATAACACCTGCAATCTTTATCGAAGGATCGAATTTCATAAAACCTAGAGCAACTGCTGCAACTGAACGTGCAGCTTTGGCAGCATCCATCACAAGAACAACGGGACTTTTTAACAACTTGGCAATGTGTGCTGTACTTGCAAAATTGTTCTTACCAGATAAACCATCGAATAAACCCATCACACCTTCGATAACAGCAAAGTCAGCATCTTTACTTGCGTCATGAAAACTTTGCAAAAGACCTTTTTCACCCATAAGCCATGGATCTAGGTTCCGTGACTGTCTGTTCGTTACCGATGTATGATAACTAGGATCTATGTAGTCTGGACCAACCTTGAACCCCTGCACCGTATACCCTTTCTCTTTCAATGCCTTCATCACAGCTATAGAAATACTGGTTTTGCCTACACTGCTAGTTACTCCAGCAATAACAATCCTAGGTATCAACACAGCACTGATCTTACGGTTTTTATTTAAAACTATGTTAGGCTAATGCATGAGCGACGACGGTCTGGTAGTTGTCTATACTGGAAGTGGCAAGGGCAAAACAACTGCCGCACTTGGTATGGCGCTGCGTGCATTAGGACATGGATTCAAAGTTCTTATGATCCAATTCATCAAGGGCGAATGGTTTTACGGCGAGTTAAGTAGTTCAAGCAGGTTAGAACCAGATTTCGAACTTGTTGCTGCGGGCAAGGGTTTTGTTGGTATAATAGATGATAACAAGCCTAAACAGGATCATGTTGCAGCTGCAAAAGAAGCATTGCGGATAAGCAAGGAAAAAATTACATCAGGAAAATATGATATCATAATTTTGGACGAAATAAATTACGCAGTGAATCTGCAATTAATCTCTGCCGATGATGTTTTGGAATTGATAAAAATGAAACCGAAACATACAACGCTTGTATTGACAGGTAACCATGCAAGTGATAAAGTGATCGAAGTCGCTGATCTCGTTACCGAAATGCGTGAAGTAAAACATCCCTATAAACAGGGAAAGAAAGCAAAGAGAGGCGTAGATTTTTAATTAATTAGCAAGATTAAAGTATGCCATTTGCACGCATCTACTACTTATGACTACAGAAGTTAAGGAATTGCCTGAACATGGGGAGATCGTCATTGCAACTATAAAGGATGTTACGTCTCATGGTGCATATGTTACTCTAGACGAATACGGCGGAATGACAGGTTTCCTGCATATCTCTGAAATTGCTACTGGATGGGTAAGGAATATTGAACGCTATGTAAAGCCAAAGCAGAAGGCTGTTCTGAAGGTAATAAGGGTGAATAAAGCTAGAGCAGAAGTAGATCTATCACTGAAGCAGGTTGGAGGAGAAGCAAAGAAAGCTAAACTCATGGAGGTCAAAAAGGATGAAAAAGGCAGAGCGTTCATGGAACTCATCAAGGAAAGGTGCAAGTTGTCTGATGAGCAGGTGACAAAATATTCCGAAGTTTTGTCTGAAAGTGCACCTATGCTTTACGATGTTTTTGAATCCGTTGCCAGAAAGGGCATAAAGGTGGTAGAAGACCTTGGTCTTCCAAAAGAAGTAATTTCTGCAATAGAAGAAGTTGCAGACAAAATAGCAATCCCTACTATGGAGGTAAGAGGAATACTGGAGATAACATGCAGGAAACCTAATGGTATAGAGGTCATAAAAGATGTTTTGAAGGATGTTGAAGAAAACAAGGGCGGCGGTAAAGTAGAGATAACATACATAGGCGCACCAAAATACAGGATAATAGTAAACGCAGACAACTTCAAGATAGCAGAAAAGATGTTGAATGCAGCCGTATATAAGATCGAGGATGGAATAAAGAAAAATAACGGAACGTTCAATTTCACAAGAGAAGAATCAAAGAAAAGGCGTCAAGGTTGAAGCAGCTATTCAAGAAATGTTCTATTTGTAATTTATACACGTTGAAGAAAGAGTGTCCTAAATGCGGTACACAGACACACAATCCACATCCTGCAAAATTTTCACCGGACGACAAGTATGCTAGGTACAGGATAGTAGATCGATACAAGGAAGAGTCTACTTTGTGAAGGTATAGGCCTTCTCGATCACAATATCTTCAAGTGGAACATCTCTATTGTCCCTTGGCTGCGATACTATAACATCAACTACATCCATTCCTTCCACAACCTTTCCAAATATGCTGTACTTGCCATCTAGGTGCGGAGCATCCTTCACTACTATAAAGAACTGAGAGCCAGCCCTGTTAGGATCTCCAGGATGAGCCATTGATATAACACCTCTAACATGCTTCAAATCGCTTAACTCTGCTTGGATGTTATACCCAGGTCCACCAAAGCCCCAAGTTGATTTATCTTCCGTCTTCGTATTGGGATCGCCTGCCTGTATCACAAAGTCAGGTATTATACGATGGAACTTTATTCCATCATAGAACCCAGAGTCTATAAGTTCCTGGAGGTTCTCCACAGTCTTTGGTGCTATATCAGGGAATAGCTGTAGAGTTATGTTACCATAATTAGTTTGGAATGTAGCAAACTGGTCTGATAGCATTGGCTCTACGGTTTCGACTTCCTCCTCTTCCTTTGGTTCTTCTACAGGTATCGGTTTAGGCTCATACTCTTCAACAATTTCATAAATCATCACAGCCAGCATTGGATTCCTGTTCTTGTCAACAAAACTTGGCGATGCATAGGCAAGTCTGAGTGGTCCTTCGCTATCTTCAGGGTAATTGACGTTCTCTGTGTATAATGGAACATAGCCACTTCTATACTCTGGTTGCACATCTCCAAACCCTCCCATTTCATTTAGCCTAACATAGGCAGCAGGTGAAAACGGGAACATCTTTCCAAGCAGCGTGCCGTTCCAGAACGCAGGCGTGGGTGTAAACCCATCATCCTCTAAATACCTGAATTCGTTTGCACCAGCAATCCTCATGAACCAATGTTTCTTACTTTCATCACCGCCACCACCGAGAAACACCAAATTGGTACCGTCTGGGAGCGGTATACTCTGGCCCACAACATATACCATAACATAATTTGCGTCCAGATCCTTGAGTATCTGCACGCCAGTTTGCTCTTCAGAAGTAAACGCCTTTGCTATCCGTTCTATCCTAGTAGAATTTATAGTCGCGTTATCTGCCAGCGTAGTTCTCTCTCCCAAGGTTGTGATCCAGTAGCCATAGTCCCACCAAGAAGCTATGACAGCATTTTGTGTAGTATTGTTCTTGATCCATGCTAAAGTGTCGAACCAGTCGTTTGATGTTGTCCTGAAACTCGTTGCACCATTGGCTATACTTGGAGGAATGTCTGCGGCATAGACCCAGCTTACTTGCGGTGGAAAGAACATAGGTACGGCAAGCATCGTTATCATGATAGCTACATATGCAATTCGAAAATCCTTACCAGTTGGCTGCTGCATCTTTATCTTTTTCTTTGGTTGCGCTGCGGTAGCTTCCGTTCTGCCAAATACCGCAGATGTAATTTCATACAGCGCTATGGATGCCAGTATGATTATAGAAACTGAAGAGAATACCATCATTCTCGAAAAGGACGCACTGACGTATAGACCCGTAATTCCAATTATTAGTGCAAAGATAGCCATGTCACTTCGCTTCTTGAAGCAAAGCATTGCACCATAACCAGCAAACGGAATCAAGACAGAATAGTTTGTAAAGTAATCTACTATTGTGGGAGTAAAGTGTTCTGCTACTGATTCTACCAATGGTATTGTTGCTTTTGCAAATGGATTGATTACACTGACGTACCTGAAACTTGGAGCAATGTATGAACCCGCACCAACAAACACACCTGCTCCAACAATGAAAGCACCGAGCCACGCTAGAAGATTTCTTAATTGCATTCTCTGACTGCTTTTCATTAGTACTACGTATGATACTCCAATGAATATTATTGCAGGGATCCATAATGAAAGACCTGCTAATGTTGTACCAAATAGATAACCTGTTGTGCAGCTATGCTAGGAAATGCCGATGCTGCTACCACTGTTATTATAGCAAATGTTGGAA
>CAYJTD010000156.1:0-4221 GCA_964372525.1 uncultured Nitrosopumilales archaeon
GCTGGCTTACATCATGCCGCCCATGCCACCCATTCCGCCCATACCTCCCATACCTCCCATACCTCCCATACCTCCCATTCCGCCTCCTGGAGGTCCGGCTGGTCCCTTTTTGGATGATGCTATAACATCATCTATACGAAGGATCATGTTCGTAGCTTCTGTTGCAGATTTGATTATCTGTTCCTTTACCGCAACTGGCTCGATAACACCTTCTTTATACATATCAGCAATTCTCGTATTTATCACGTCTACGCCAGTCCACTTGGTTCCTTTGCTCTGCTTTGATCTCAATTCAGTCATTGTATCTATTGGATCCATGCCTGCATTCTCCGCTAAGGTTAATGGAATTGTTTCCAATGCTTCCGCAAATTTGAGAACAGCTAACTGCTCCCTACCTGAAAGTTTGTTGGACCATGTTTTCAACTCTGTTGAAATATATGCTTCTGGTGCTCCTCCGCCAGCAACTATAGCTGGTTTCTCCATTACATCCTTGACCACCATCAATGCATCATGGATTGAGCGATCCGCTTCATCTACCACTCGTTGAGAACCGCCTCTTACCAGTACTGTAATTGCTTTGGGTTCTTTGCATCCTTCTATGAATACCCATTTGTCCTGCTCTAGCTTACGTTCTTCCACAAGGTCTGCTGCTCCTAGATCATCAGCTGTTAGATCTTCAAGGTTTGTAACTACCCTTCCTTTAGTTGCCTTTGCTAGTTTGACCATGTCGCTTTCCTTGACTCTTCTTATTGCTGCTATGTTTGCCTTTGCTAGGTAGTGTTGCGCTATATCGTCAATTCCCTTCTGACAGATCAGTACTGTTGCTCCTGTATCTGATATCTTATCGACCATGGCCTTTAGCATTCGATTCTCTTCGTCCAAAAATGACTTCATCTGTTCCGGATCTGTTATCCTTATTTCTGCACTCATCTCAGTCTTTTCAACTTCAAGGGCTGCATTGATCAATGCTATCTTTGCCTTTTCCACACGTTTGGGCATGCCACCGTGAACGACCTCCTTGTCAACGATAATGCCTTTGATCATCTTAGTATCTTGTATGGAACCGCCTGCTTTCTTTTCTACCTTAATATTATCCATGTCAACTTTGTATGCGTCGCCAGTCTTTTCTGCTACCTGAGCAATTGCATTTACCACAACTTCGCCTAGCGTAGAACTACCGTCGTGCACCAATTTTGATGCCATGCTCGTAAGAGCGATCTTTAGCAGTGTTTTGTGATCTGTAGGATCTACCTTCACACTTATCTTATCAAGTATCTCCAATGCTTTGTCTGCAGCAGATCTATAACCATCAACAATTATCGTTGGATGCACATCTTTATTGATCAGGTCTTCGGCCTTTTCCAGCAGTGCGCCTCCAAAAACCACTGCCGATGTGGTACCATCGCCAACCTCATTATCAACAGATTTGGATATCTCCACCATCATCTTTGCGGCTGGGTGCTGTACATCGATCTCCTTCAGTATAGTTGCACCATCGTTAGTTATGGTAACATCGCCTAAGGTGTCTACAAGCATTTTATCCATGCCTCTAGGACCCAGTGATGTTTTCACAATTTCAGCTATAAGCTTAGCGGCCATTATGTTGTTCCGCTGTGCTTCCTTTCCCTTACTCTGGGTTGAACCTTCCCTCAGTATAATTACGGGCATTCCGCCACTTTGTGTTGCTGCCAAATTATCACCTAGAAAGTATTCACTCTATATGCTGTAATTTATAGATTTTTTTTGAAAACAAAAGCCGAAAGTGGAAGTATATATGTATTCTAGTCATGCAAAAATATCCACATACCCTCTCTTCTTCACATTTACCATGCCTTTGTCAGTAAAGCGTACCTCGGGCAGAGCCAAGAAGGTAGCGAAGAACAACACATTGAGAGGTTTGTTAAATGGACAGCCGTACTTCTTTAATACATCATTCATCTCCTCATACTCCTTTGATGCTTCCCCATAGCTCTTAGATGACATTATGCCAGCAATTTCCATCTGGTATTTCGCTACTACCTGTTCATCCTTTATTGCTACAACTCCACCTCGCATATCCAAGATAGCATTGGCAGCTATTGCCATCTGCTCTTCATCGATGCCTATTACTACTAACTGGTTTTCACAAACATTGATCGTACCTGCAAATGCGTCTACATCTGTCTTGAAGCCTTTCACAAATCCCAAGCCTATATTACCTGATTTATGATGCCTGTCAATAACTGCGATCTTCCATACATCGTTCTCTTTTGATGCCCTGACATTGTTATTTACTACAGTAAGTTCTGCAGTACCCTGTCTAGTTACAATGTCAGTCTGGAGGTTTGATGTCGTAACTTGCACTTTGCCCTGCATCTTCTTTCCTTTCGGTATTTTTACATAAAAATCAGCAGCGTAAACTTTCTTCTTTACGTTAATTGTGTTCTTTGCCCATACTGGATGTTTGAACGGTTTTGTTTTAACCAGTATCTTACTATCATCAACAGCCAGAATACCATTAACGAAGACCTTTGCTACTGCAAAATCTTCCAAGTTCTTGAATACCACTATATCGGCTAACTTGCCAGGAGCTATTCCTCCCAGATCCCTATCAAGTCCGTAATAGGTTGCAGCGTTAAGAGATGCCATCTGCGCAGCTCTGGCAGGATGCACGTCAGCCTTTACACAGAGACGTATGCAGTGATCAATGTATCCGGTTTTAATCATATCTTCAGGGTCTACGCCATCTGTTGCCATCATGATTCTAGAATAACTGATCTCATTTCTTCGAATTTCCGATATCATTGCTTCCATGTCCCTACGTATGCTGCCTTCCCGGAGCATGACCCACATGCCAAGCCGAAGCCGTTCCATAACTTCATCGTAGTTTATTGGTTCATGGCAGGACAATATCCCAGATGATATATAGGAAGCAAGTTTGGCGCCCCTAGCACCCGCTGTATGTCCATTGATCAATTTGCCTTTGCTCAGAGCATACTTCATTACCTTGAAAAGTTCCTTCTCCTTCTCAATTACCCTAGTCCATGCAAGGACCTCTCCCAATCCTAAAACATCATCGTTACCAAGTGCGCCAATAACTTCCTGGTACTTCATATGCTTTGAGGTACTGAACTTTGGGTCCTGTGGCAGGGCCATAGGAACCATGGTAAAAACTCGTATAGGCAAAGCTCTTGCTTCCTTGAGGAATAGATTGAAGCCCCTGTAGCCTAAGACACCAACCATATCAACAGGGTCAGCAAAGACCGTTAGTGTACCATGTAGCAATGCTTGTTTTGCAAATTCAGAAGGTGAAACTAGATAATCCAGATGTGTATGTGCGTCCATCAAGCCAGGACAGATGAACATGCCTTCCAGATCGACAGTTTTCTTTGCCTTCACATGCGATGCGTCATTACCTACAAACGCAACTCTATCCTTGTAGATTGCTACTTCTACATTATCTACTATTTCGCCGCTGTACGTGTTTAGCATGTGACAGTTTTTCAGCAATAGATCTGCAGGCAGTTTGCCGAGAGAAACATCAACAAGTTTATCAAATATCTGTGAAAGATTGCTTACCATAACAGATGTTCTTACCTCTTCATATAAATGAATTATCAGCGTGTATCTTTCTTTATCTTTAAATTAAGGGAACAATGGAGAGTGCGTATGAAAGTGCCTAAGGAGATTAGAACTTATTGTCCAAGGTGCAAGAAGCATACTGCACATGGAGTGAGTTTGTATAAAAAGGGGAGGGATCGTGGTTCTGCGCTTGGAGCTAGAAGACACGCAGAGGATAAGAAAGGTTATGGAGGTCAGAAGTTTCCCGAATTGAAGAGGACTGCAAAAACTACAAAGAAACAAACGTTGATGCTAAAGTGTAAGCAATGCAATTACATTATTCAAAAATACGGCATGCGTTTACGTAAATTGGAGATTGTTGCGCATTGAAGAAGATGCATATACCTATTCCAGAACCTAGGAGCAAGTTTCTGTCTGTCAAGTGCGAGCAGTGCGGCAAAGAGAATATAGTATTTTCGCATACTACAATGGATATCAAATTCAAGTAATGCAGTTCGCTCATAGCTGAAAAGACAGGAAGTAGGGCAAAATTGTACAGCAAGGAATTCAAAGTGTTAGATTAAGTCAAGTTAGAAATCTTTCTGCTATTTGTAGTTCATGTTTTGTATTCACGTTAATCGCTAACTGCACCTTGTCCATAACTAGATACTCTTCATCTAT
>CAYJTD010000157.1:0-4185 GCA_964372525.1 uncultured Nitrosopumilales archaeon
TACTCTAGGTGACGTTGAACCAGAATTCACAGAATATACATTGATAAAATTCGACCTTGAAGGGTATAAGGTCCCAACTGCCACCTTAAGACCAGAAACAATTTTCGGTGTAACTAACTTATGGATAAATCCAGAAGCAGACTACGTACGAGCCAGTGTAGATGGCGAAAACTGGATAATTAGCGAAAGATGTGTAGAAAAATTAAGGTTCTTGAATAGGAATATCGAGGTACAGAACAAGTTTAGAGGAAAGGAATTTGTGGGTAAGAAGGTTGTAGTTCCGCTAGTGAATAGAACTGTTACTATACTCCCTGCAGATTTTGTTGAACCCAAAGATGGAACTGGTGTTGTTATGTCTGTACCTGCACACGCACCCTATGACTATCAGGCTCTCGAAGATCTAAAGAAGAATGAAATGGTGCTGGAAAATTTTGGTATAGATAATGATCAGTTGAAAGCTGTAAAGCCCGTTGTGATAATTGAATCTGAAGGATATGATGATGTGCCAGCTTTAGTTGTGATCAACAAACTAAATATAAAAACGCAGGAAGATCCTAAACTGGAGACCGCTACTTCGGATCTATACTCTCACGAGTTTTACAAAGGTATGATGCTTGATAATACTATAAAGTATGCTGGAATGAACGTGGCAAAGGCCAGAGATGAGGTGAAAAAAGACCTGTTACAAAGTACACTTGCTGATGTAATGCTAGAGTTGATAAAACCTGTAACATGTAGGTGTGGGACAGAATGTGTTGTAAAATTGCTTAACGATCAATGGTTCATAAATTATGCTGATCCTGACTGGAAGGCTAGAACATACGGGTGCATAAACTCAATGGAACTAATACCTAATGAGATAAAATCGGAATTCGATCATACTGTTGATTGGTTGAAGGAACGCGCATGTGCAAGAAAATCTGGACTAGGAACAAGACTGCCGTGGGACGATGAGTGGATAATAGAGAGTCTTTCAGATTCAGTGATATACATGGCATATTACGTAATTGCGAAATACATTAACAATAACGCATTAAATAATGCTAAATTAAATGATTATTTTTTTGATTATGTTTTGCTAGGTAACGGCAGCGCTAATGAAGTGGCTAAATCCTGTAATGTCTCTGTTGAGTTACTGAATAGAATACGAGGTGATTTTGAATACTTCTATCCTGTAGACGCAAGGCATTCTGGTAGAGATTTGGTTCCAAATCATCTAACGTTCTTCATCTTCAATCACACAGCTATATTCACAAAATCAAAATGGCCAAAGCAGATAGTGGTTAATGGGAGTGTTCTGATGGAAGGTAAGAAAATGTCAAAATCAATGGGCAACATAATTCCTTTAAGGAGCGCCATACGTGAGCATAGTGCTGATGCTATAAGGATATCCATGTTGGTAGCTGCTGAGCTACTTCAAGATGCAGATTTTACACTTGATGCTGTGAAGGGAATTAGAGAAAGGCTTGAACGAATATACAACATGTGTATACGGTTTACAACGAAAGATGTAGGTCAATTAGAACTTGAAGATAGATGGATGTTCAGTAGATTGCAACACAGAATCGAAAACACAACTACTGCTATGGATAAACTTAGGGTAAGAGAAGCCCTTCACAATATAATATACTCGATGGATCAGGATCTACAATGGTATCTTAAGCGTACTAATGCCAAAGAACGGACTGATCAATCTATTTCTGGTGTAATGAGGCATGTGTTAGATGTAAGAATAAGGATATTAGCACCATTTGCGCCATTTGCAAGTGACGAGATGTGGGAAGTTCTTGGAAATGATAGCTCAGTTATCTTCAGTGATTGGCCTAAAAAAGATCAAACAAAAGTGGATTATACAGCTGATGAGTCAGAGATACTAATTATGAACCTAGTTGCTGATGCACAGAATATAATTAAAGTTACTAAAATCAAACCAAAAAAAGTTTTCATTTATACTGCTGCGGAATGGAAATGGCATGTATATGTAAAAATATTGAATGCAATTATTGAAGGGAAGACAAATTTTGGTGAAATAATGAAACTGGTAATTGCAGATCCAAGTACAAGCAAAGTAAAGCAATCGCCGGACATGGTGAGGAAGATGGTTGAAGATGTTTTATCAGATCCAGTGGACTCTAGGCATAGAAAGGCGAAACTTTCATCAATAAATGAACCAGAGATTTTTGATGATGCTAGAAGTTTGTTAGTTAAAGAGTTTTCTGCTGAAATTGCAATATATAATGAGGATGAATCGGAGAAAATAGATCCGAAGAACAAAGCTAAAATGGCACGACCGTATAAACCTGCACTCTATATTGAATAAGCGTTTATTAATCGATCTTATGAAGAAACGTTTGTGAAGATTGCTGTAGTTGGCATGGGAGTTGCTGGTGCATATCTTGTAAATAGACTAAGCAAGGAACATGATGTAATTGGTTTTGAAAGAATGAGCGAGGAAAGTCATGATTCTATATGCGCATGGGGCACAACTAAAGCAGCAATGGACGAACTTGTTAGCAAATGTGATCTTAACTTTGAAGATTATCTGTTGCATGATGGGTTAAACATGCATGTTGAAGCGGGAATAAACTCCTTTGCAATAAAGCTGAAAGGATTATGCACGTACGACAAAATTCAACTGATCAAGGATATGTCTAGTGGTGTAAAGGTCCACTATGGTGAAGCACCTAACAGGGCTGTACTAGAACAGGATTTTGATCGTGTAGTTGATGCTACAGGATTTCATAGGGCGTTGTTACCTAAACCAAAAAATGAATTATGGGTTCCGACAATCCAGTACAAAGTAAAGTATGATAAAAGACCGTTAGATGATTTTCTGATCAGACCTTTTCCATCTATGACAGGATACTTCTGGTATTTTCCACTAGAAAATGGCTATGCTCACATAGGTGCTGGTGACAAGAATAGGAAACATGTTGAGATAGTTGACGATTTTCTCGCTAAACATGGTGGGCAGGTTCTAAAGAAAGTTGGAAGGCCTATAAGATTAAGCCCTCCTGCATTATGTGAACCCTTCTATGATGGAAAGGTAGTAGGTGTGGGTGAATCAATTGGTACTGTGTATGCGTTGCTAGGTGAAGGAATAATTCCTAGTATGATATGTGCTGACCTGTTTGTTGATAATGTAAATAACCTGCCGCACTACAGAAAACTCGTCCTAGAGAAATTCAAGATCTATCATGTTGTGTTTAATTTTGTAAAAAATAAAATTAACAATGAATTCAACATGATAAAACATCTACCAGACCTGATCAAAATTTATTCATATATGAAGAAAAGGGAAGATAGGTTTGGCATGGAGATCAAGATGGTAGATATGATGAAGATAACTAGGGTCTAGAACGAAGATCAACTATGTTTATGAAACCGTAGCCTTCCCTCGTTGTTCTATTGACATTAATATTGTATTCAATTATAAGTTTTGAGTAATGTTCTAGTACCTCTCCCATATCATCCAATGATTTTGACAAATAGAAACCGGGGCATCTTCCATCAAACAGAAATGTGGCATGCACTTGTGGTTTACCATTTGATACGGTTGTCCATGATGTGAATGGATACATCTGACAGCAACCAGGCCTTTGCGGATGCAATTTGCAGGAACCTTCTTCATCCAAGAATCTGCATGATAAGGGTGTGCCATCTTGCTCATCTGTCTCATCACTCTTTCTTTTCAAGGAGATCATTGAAAGAGATGTTATGACGTTACCGAATGATTCAGAGTCAGTCCAACTTGAGACCTTTGTTTCTTTATCTATAAACTCCTTCTTTGTATATTGGAGTTTTTCAGATATAGCTTCTATATCCTTAATAGTTAATGGCAAGCGTCCCTGCTTTTCACAACAGTTGTGGCAGTGAGGCCACAAACAATCCCATAAGACATACGAATTATCATTTGTTAACGTAGGTATATGAAAAATTACATCGTTAACTTGAACTGGAGTATCCTTTACATCGTTTCTTCTGCCAACCGTGAGGTCGTATATGTGCTGATCAATCTCCCACTCTTTAGATAACTCGTCAAGTGCAGCTTTTAGGTAATTACTGTCCATAGTTTTATATTATATTGGTTCCACTTTAAATCTTACCAATGCTACGGACAAAGGGAAAGTACGCTTCCTCTACTGAAAACTGGAGGTTGGTGTGGAACAATATAATCTGGCCTCT
>CAYJTD010000158.1:0-4178 GCA_964372525.1 uncultured Nitrosopumilales archaeon
AGATACTAAGTCTTAACTCAATATTTTGTTTCCCTCACACACTAGCCAAGAAACAGAATATGGTTAAAGAACTGATGCTGAAGGCTTCGATATACAATATGTTCATAGCAATGAATCCAAAGTGGCCTGGATAGTTACTAAGGTATGTTAATTATTCGACACAGCAAAAAAAAGGAAAAACTTAAGAAGTATGTTTCAGATAGTATCTGATGCACGCGTTCAATCTGCTAAAAGTTTTACAGCGAGTTCGTGGTTTGAAATTCTATGACTTTCAGGACAGCAAACTTAAATCTTTAAGCGATGATATACAATTTTCTGTGTCTCCTAGCAAAAAACCTGTAGGACTAGAGGAAACTATACAATATTTGGCCAAGCGTTTGGAAGTCATGCGTTATAATATAAGAGAAATAGTTTCGGAATTACCTGCAAAAGACACGTTGCGAGTTTTATAGAATCTTGAATTAAAATCAATGAAGGAGAAAAAATTTAGGGATTATACTTTATACAGCACGGCAGCATCGTTCGTAGCTGTTTATGGTAATTGGTCACGAAAAGACGAATCTGTAGCCGAAGAGCCTTTAGTAGAATATCTGTCGCAGATAGACCATTTTATTCTGAATAAAAATACCTACAACATTGTAGCACAGAGACTTGCCGAAAAATATGATGTATCCTACAAGTAAAAATATAGAAGACGGGATAAATACAGGCCAATAAATCGTAATTCCCGCCTTTCGGCGGTCATAAAAAAATACCCCCTAGTTACTTGTGACATTATGAATGATGCCAATAGTAGCCATAGAATGTTTGTGGTTCCTATTTCCAGTGAATGTGTCTTTAGATAACTGATTCCCTCTGTAATTCCAGATGGGTGTGGTGTAAGGATTAATGTGGACACCATGACTTCTGATGCCGTTGTCATCAGCATTCCGAGAATTAGCGCTGCAAAGAATCTCTCCATCGTCCTAAACCCTTTAAGAAAATCTCCTCCCACATTTGCCCAATAACTTGCCAGAAGAAGTGTATGTACCCTGACCCTATCAATAAAAGTAGAGTCAACAAATCTTCAATACTTCCAAAATTTCTTATCGCCTTCGCTCATTCTCCTTTTCGGTCCTTTTGATGCATGTAAATCTCAAATGGAGATAAGATTAGCGAAACCTTGTTTATCAATAGTTGCATTATGAATGGTGAATAAAATTGAGAATTTGATTAAACTAGCATCATCTACAAAAAGTAGAAAATGTGAATGAGTTGTTATTTAATTATTAACAGTCATTTTTGGAAGAATAATCTATCGTAAATTTTTCACATTCACATACTTCTGTGGTACACTTGTCAGCTCCACCACAAGTTTTTGGGTCTGGGTGCTTCATCTCACAGTGTTTACAACTTTTGTTCTTACAGTGGTATGCCATATTTGTTAAATCTAATATATCTATAAAACATTATGTAGGTAAAACCCGAAACTGAACAGCGACAACTTCTAATCAGTAAACCCCGATTCCTGAACAGTACTTCGCGTCACAAGCTTTATTATTTGAAATGAAGTAAGATTGACGATGAACGTATTTTGGATTGATGATGGGGAAAAAATTACTGTCCTCGGTGTAATATTGATAGTACTTTCTATCTTTGTCATTTTCACAACTCAAAATACCTTGTGGGCAGCATTCGCAGGTTTTCTGATTTTTCCTACCTCTATGATGACATTCAAAGGCGCACACGGCTGGTCATGGCAAAGAGCGGCGCAAAAGCTCTAATATCTTCAGACATCAGCGGTGCCGGGCACACATAGAGAGTGATAAGAGAAGTTGTTATCCATCGTAAGATAATGGGATTGCTCAGGAATGGTAAGGGTATGAGGATGTTTGGTAACATAATGACAGCAGTTATGACATGGAAGCTCAGAGGGTTGAATCCTATACTTGAGCTGAAGAAGTATCTCTGAACGACCTAAATACATACAGTTTGTAAGGGCAAATTTTGGGGTGAGATGACTAATCTAAGATTTCATTTCGCCTTGCTCATTCTTGGTTTTGCTACTACACATTCTTCAGTTATATCCTGACGATAAAATAATCCCAAGGAATTTAGCACCATGATTAAAGGATATGTTGCCACAGATCCCAGATATCAGACAAAGCTGGAAAATTTCTAGGCTGAACTAATTACTTCAGCAGATTCTTTTGTATGTATTCGACTATCTCCCTGCTTCTTGAAGGGTTGAGCGATATGGTATTGCCTCCCTTATGGGCAAATATGTAGTCCTCCCGCAAAAGCTCTTTGACCGTCCGCCTTATTCTCTTCCCGTTGTTCTTTACCGCATGGGAGAGCTTGTTGACAAGCGTATCCAGTGGAAAGTAATGGGCGCCCCACCTGCCATGCCTTTCAAGCCAGTCCAGAATCAGGGCTCTCACCTGAGAATCTGTATAGTCACGCCTCATAGAGGTACACTAATCATACCATTGAATGGTTAAGAATAAATACCTTTACAGCCAACTTATTCCTGATGAAGATGGAGGAAAGATACGACTCGCTATTGATCAGGGCTATAGGCAGCACCCCCAAGCTCAGAATTCTGGATTACTTGCTGGACTACAAGATTAACGACTTCACCAAGAAGGAGATTATCGATGCTCTAGGTATGAGCAAGCTGACATTCTACAAGTACTTCAAGGATTTGGAAGCGTTGGGTCTGGTTACCACAACAAGGAAGATCGGCAGGGCCACACTGTACAAGGTTAACCTGAACAACCCGATGGTCAAGATGCTTGTGGAGTACGAGACAAAGCTCTCGCTCCAGATCGCGGAGAAGGAAGCGGAGAAGATGAAGCAGCCTGTCAAAGTAAGAAGTTGATATTTAGGAATATGTCTAAACGGGAAGAATAAGGAGATCGTTGTTAAAGAATATTAGATTTGTATGCTGGGAGACAATGTCATTATTGAATCGAGTCATCAAACAACAATCTGCTTAGTTTGATTACTTGTTACACTCTCTTGATTTGTCTATTCCTGCAATAAGCACATAATTTTATTATATCTCTTGCAATTGCAGATTGTCCAATCAAGGAATGAGTAGCCATAGAACCGAGAAACGGAACAACTAGTGATGCAATTTGTAATTGAAATTTAACTTCATCAGATTGTATATGATCACTAAAGAATGCTAAAATTGTAAGCATGAGACTTATGAAAGCTATGTAGGCTTCTAACGTAAAGAAGGCAGATATTATTAGATGCTGTCTCTTTTTAGAATAACGCTTTAAGTAGTTTTTGATTTCCTTACGCCACCACATAATGTTCGCTGTTATTCCTACAAACACCAGTGGCCAAGCCCATAGGATCAACGGTGATAATGGAAAGTTTGTAATCGCTCCATCAAGTTCATAGTTTGGAAATAGATCTGCGGCGTAACCATATATTGTTAGAAAGAATAGAAAGGATAAATCCCAAAGAAACCGTATCCGAAAAACTCTTTAGCTCAGTCTAAAGCATTTGCTTTAATAGTTTCAGAATTCATTCTTTATTCAATTTACACTCTTATCATTTTCTCTTGCATAAGTGCTTTATTCATTGCTTGTTTGCCCAATTCTGCGTCCAGAGCCATCAACTTCTTGATCAGGGGGCTCTTTTCGTTCAGCGTGTATAGCTGCGCCTTCCCATATCTTCTTGTTTCCTTGACAATGTCGAACTTCATCAGCTCGTCCCATACTTTATAGAAGGTGGTTTTCGATATGCCGATGTTTTCTATGATCTCCTTCTTCGAATAGTCGCTCCTGTTCTCCAGAAAGAAGTCTATGATCTTCAGTTGCGGAGTGTTTCCCAAGTATTGCATGAGCAGTGTTTTTTCCATAGTTTGATCAAACATTAATTACACGTATAAGTATTTAAAGTTGACTTACAAAGGTACTATAAGTGGACATATGTTCAGCGATGAGGAGATAATGGCTAGGATTATCCTGAAACTGTTTAAGCACAGCAAGTGGGGCGCCAGCCATACCTCGTTTGAAAATCTGAAGAAAGGATTTTCAATGCGTGATTCTTGCAGGGTTGATTAAACAGATGAAGGAGAAGTGTTAGGCATGAATGAATACCATAAATGCAGATTCGATATAGAAGGTAATTGCGTGTTAGACTTTGAGACATGCCCTTCTGAACAGATGGGGCGAATATGA
>CAYJTD010000159.1:0-4163 GCA_964372525.1 uncultured Nitrosopumilales archaeon
AACAAGCCTTACACCGTTTGTACTAAAACCATCTCTAACATCTGTCAATATACTGGAATCAGAAGTTACCTTGACCAAAATGATTGAAGAATCATCTGATTGATTCTGTATAGGTATAGTTATCATAACAGGATCAGCAACTTGAGCAAGCAGGTCAATCCTTAATTGCTGGCTGGTTATAACTTTGGCACCAGCTTTGGCGCCGTTACCTGAAACAGTTAATGTTAATGGATTGGTTGTATCAAAGTGCACCGGTACTCCAGTAAAGGTATTCGACTTTACATTTGGTACATCAGTTTCAATCAATGTGCCATTGAATGTAGGGTCAACAAAGTCTGCACCACTTATAGTCATGGAGCCAATACCTACCATTATTACGATGACAAGCCATACTGGGAAATGGTAAGTACCTATCCTTAATCCGCTCATTTATAGTTCATTGTAATTTGCTGTATTTATTGCCCTACGAAGTAAAGCTACTTACAATCACTACGAAGTAACCATAGAAATAATTTTTCTTCGATTCTGCTATGAACAGATGTTATACAAGAAAAGATTCTACTATTGCATAAAACAAGATCAATATACATGTTAAACAATATACTTATTTGATCCTGTAGACGACACATCTTCTTGTAGCAGAGTAATACTTTTCCACTTTGTCAGATCTTGTTAGCATATACAAGCATTTGTAAACCAATCCTTTGTATTTTAGCTTGATACCATAATTACTTAGTTCCTGCAATATTGAAGCTGCAGATACCCCATTTTTACCCTCGCTAGATAGTATATGGTGTATAGCATTCTTCAAAACAGCTTCTCTAGCAGAAGTCACTACTCCTGCATGAGCTTTCTCAATCTCTTCCATGCGCTACGTCTTTGCATAATAATTGCTAATAAGGATCCATGAAATGATGCTAAGTAGGATTATTCGGTACTTCTTTCTCATTTTCTAAGACAATTCTGCAACAACATAATCGTGCGATTTACCTCATTTTCATGCCTCATTTGCAACATATACTGTAATAGATCACATAATTCAATTCTGAAAGTTATATCAGAAAATAAGTTATTCAATACTTTTTAAGTATCAAATGTGTCTTGAGGTATGTCTGATGTAAATTGGAAATTACATTATCATACAGGCAATTGGCTGCTATAGGCATAGTAATCGGAGTCATAGCTGTAGGCATAGGAGTAGTAAAGGTAAATGAACTTACAGGAAACGTAAGTGCAAGTGAACATATATCATCATTAACACAATCCTCGCATGTAGAAGCTTCCCAGTTTCCTCCTACAGCAGATAATCAAGAATCTGCTACCAACAAGCAGCTCCTTGCAATTAAAGCAGAAATAGAAAGTTTGCGAAAAGATCTTGCTCTAATTAGATCTGAAGCAACAAGCAAGGGCGAATCTACCAATGTTCTAGCAGTTGAAGGCCGTATCGCATCACTTGAGAAGAAAGTTAGCGATTTAGCAAAATTCACAAAACCAGCAGACGATAGCGCTCTAGCAAAGGAGGTTCAGGAACTTCATGCATTGTTAGACAGATCAGAGGCTAAGATGGAGCAGATGCAGAATGAAATTAAAATGCTGAAGGAACAAATAGCAACAATGCAGCAAAAGACAGAAAAAGAAGCGCAAGCACCACCAGAGCAGGAATCTAAACCAGGAGAAACTACAGAGCAACCATCTGCTGATTTTACGGTCAAGTCACTTACCGCATCAACCAATAGGGTCGAGTACAAACTTGGCGATGTTGTAGTAATATCTGGAAAGACGGATCCCAGTGTACCTATTGCTATACAAGTTGTATATGAAAAGAATAACGTTGTATTCAATACAACAATTAATTCCGATCCAGCTGGCGTATACAGACTTGAATACAAGGTTCAGACAGATGTATCTATAGGCTGGTATAATGCAAAGATCAGTAGTGGAGATAAGAGTAGTACACTCGTCTTCAGGATCATAGATACCAATAAGATTTCAGCCAAGTCGGAAAATGGTACAGTAACTATAGGAGTTGTAAGCACTTCATACAGTAGAGGTGATTATATCTCGGTAACAGGTGAAGCGCCTCCAAAGAGCAAGGTTGTACTTACCATAACACCATCATCTGGCAATGAATCATCTTCCACAGTATGGGCAGATAGTGATGGCAGGTATCAGAAATTATTCCAGCTTTCATTGGATGCCAGTGCCGGTGATTGGGCCATAAGTGCAAAGTATAATGGGGAAACAGCAATTCTAAAGGTCAAAGTGCTCTAAACATCATCTATTGATTGGTTCTTGTTCATGATGTCGTAACCCTTGTCATTTTAGAATCATCATAGCAATCAATACATGAGACAATCTAGATTTAGATCGAGTCTACGATTACCTTATTCAGCAGATTCCGCACTATCGGATTCTTACCTTAATTTCGTTCATAGGTATCGGTAGATATCTAAGTCCTACATACATTGCAAGTAGTGCAGTCAAGCCGAAGGCTATGTTACCAAGGTAGTATATTGTAGGTTCGAAAGCCATAACCACGTCTTTTGCTCCTACGTATGCTACCCAGAAAACTGGGAACAGTGCCAAAAGCACTACGAACCTCACTGTCTTTTCATAGTTCAACATTTCGCCTTTTCTTCTAAAGAATTCGTATCCATATACGCATGCGGCTAAGAAGGCTAGAGCTGCAAATGTATCTGTCCATATGTGCAGTTGTGTAATTTGTTCCGGTAACATACGTACTTAACTATCTTATCAGAAACTAATAAATGATTTTTGTCTTAATTCATAACTTATCTGCAATAAATAAAAAATAAAATTTTGAATTGATTATTAATAATTATTATTGCTTAGAAATTCCAATGTAGGAATTCTGACCATGTAAAAACATCTGGCATCTCTGTCTTTATTGCGTATCAGTCATGTATATTTACACTCTATCTTAACTATACTATAATATTTCTTAACCTTCAATCACTAAGAATTTCTTTACCTTAACAATAAATCCCTAGGCCAGCTTTGATCATGTTGCCAAGTGTGCTAAATGCGTACCCAATGTAACCGTAGTTGCTTCCAACGTTATCGCTTGATATTGTATCAGCAGCCATGTTTGATATAGAATCTTTATTCACCTCAGACATGTCCAGTGTATCATGTAGTTGTTGCGTAACAACATACTTTGTATAAGATGGTTCATAGTCTTCTTGGCTAGTCTTAATTTCACACACGGTTTGTGTTCCATTGATCCATAGAGAACCAGCTAGCACAATTGTTCCTACGAGTGTAACCATTACTAGAGCTCTGAACCTTAACATGTAACTCAAGTAAGTAATAATGTTCAGCTGATATTAAGCGTTATTTGCAATTCGCGTATCTAATTTTCTAATATCATAAATCGATAGCATCAAAAATAAACAAATATCAAAATACTTTATCACATTCATTAGTATGGAATGTGATTGCCAAAAATTGAATTGGTAATTGTAGTAGTAGAAGAATAATTAAATGCTAGGATACTAACCTACACGTAATAACTCACATACAACAGGATAGAAACCGGCATCGGTTGTTGCTAGCACTATCTCCATGTTACCTATGTATTTACCTGGAGGTCCCGTTAAACCATCCTTTACATTGATAAGCCATTCGTTATGTCCAGTCAATCTAACAGCATCAATACCAGGATTATCCGTTGCATCAGGGATTTCTACATCCATGATAACGTGAGGTGGTGCTGAACACTTTACTAACGCGATCTGTGCATCCTCTGAATTATTTACTAACGGTATCAACAGTTCTGCTTCCTCACCTACATCGGTTACAACGTTAAAGGCAATCTTCTGGTTAGTTAGTATCTTTGTACCAACTGATACTGCATTTCTCCATTGAAGATTCGCTTCATTGTCTCTATCCCACTCTATAGGTAAACCGCTAAATGCTCTAGAACCAGTTATTGGAACATTGGTGTTTATCTTTCCATCCACATCTTGCAGGTGTATCTTTACATCTGATGCTGTCTGTATATCTGGTGGATCTTCTTGATGTACCGCACTTCCACTTGTTGCAATGGTCAAAGATGCTGCGCCAATCATACTAACAAGCAACATCCATACTGGAATGGATTTGCCTGCTATACGCAAGTGTGGATTCATTTAGATTGTATT
>CAYJTD010000160.1:0-1615 GCA_964372525.1 uncultured Nitrosopumilales archaeon
ATTGTCCCTTTGCAATATTTGAATATCATTCCTAACTTCTTTCAATGCCATCTTTATCTGCTGCGATTCCTGCATCTGCTCTGTACGCATCAGATCGACTTTCTGTACTACATTACTCTCCATCCTGTCAACTTTATTGTCCAACTTGTTGATATCCAGAAATATTCTCTCTAAAATATCCTGCTCGGCAACAATTGCAGTTCCATCAAAAGCTATTGTTGTAGAACCCATAGCTATAATCATAATCATCATTGAAATACCAGCTATGACCCTAACTTGTGTATTCATGAAACAAAATTAGTTGTAGGAGGTTAAATTGTTTGTTTGTGTGACAAATCGCTTTTCTACGTTGTCAGCAAATTGAAAGCATTTGTACAGCTTATCTTCTAATTTCTAATTTTAACTAACATTTTAGCTTACAATTTTGATATATTGGGTTACCTGATGACTTGCTAAACCCAGATAAATCCTAGTATCACTGCTATTCCAGCAGTAAGGATTAACAGCGTAGCAGCCCTAGATTCACTTACTTTATTACTATCGAATTTGTGCCAAGTGCTCATATGATGAGAAGTTAATTCGTCATATTTATTGTGGTACTGAATAATGTTCAGTGCCTTCCAGATATTCATGTTATCAAATTGCCTTACTAGTCCTAACACTCCATCTAAATTTAATTCTCCACATTCAATAACATTATTAGGAATTAATTATTATAATTAATTAATAGTAGACTCAAGACGTTTAATAACAAAATTTGTTGATTATGTTACAATGGTTCAGAGCAAGAACACAGTTCATGGAATATACGCAATTCTCGGCATAGGAATGATCGCAGCTTTACTCATGGTAGGAAGTGGGTATGTTAGCACTCCATTCTTTCAGCAATATTATCAACCGCAGGCGTACTCATCATATCAAAAGCAATATCAGCAATCATATAATTATCAACCAACTCCATCTTATAGTTACCAGCCTAACTATACACCATCATACCAGCCATACCATCAGCCAAATACACAAAGCTTCCTTACCTTGCTAAAGCAGGAAGCGCTGAATATTTGTGCATCTAACATAGGAGATAAGAGCAAGATTAAGCTTGAAGCAAAGGATGGTGCGCTGATTGAAATAACTTGTCTGATAGTCCAGACACAGACAGCACAGCAAGCTCCTCCTATAGATCCTATACAAGATGCTGCAAACATATGTGGAGCTAATGTTAAAGGAAAGTTTACGGTCAAGCCGTCGGGAAATAAGATAGAGATCAAAGCCAAGGATGGTGCTGTGATAATTCTTACATGTAAGATCACGCAAACACAGAGTTTTGGTATAGGTGACCCATTGCTGATTCAAAAAGCAGATAACCTATGTGGTTCCAATGTAGGTTCAAAGAACAAACTGGAGATCAAGGCAAAAGATGGTTCAGCTGTGGTAATAAACTGTGAAATTACTCAAACACAGACAGTTAACCAACCCCAAACTCTAGATCCAATACAAATAGCTGACAACATATGTGGGTCAAACATAGGATATAAGAACAAGATTAAGATCGATGCGAAAGATGGTTCATCTGTGGTAATAAACTGCCAGAGTAACCAAGTGCAGTCTATAGGCT
>CAYJTD010000160.1:1715-4127 GCA_964372525.1 uncultured Nitrosopumilales archaeon
GATGGTTCATCTGTGGTAATAAACTGCCAGAGTAACCAAGTGCAGTCTATAGGCTAGGTATACGAGTAACAACAGATCTCAATAGCATCACAACTGCTCAAACCCTAATTTTTTTTTCAATTTAACTATTTGAATTTCGTTGTTTAGAAAACAGATGTCTTTATACTATTTCATTTTCAGACAAATAGTAGTAGACATAGCGGTTATAGGTGTATAATTTTTGAAGGAAACTTAAGGTTCCGTGTTTAGAAATAAAATTTATTGGGTTGTTAAATACGTGAAGAACATTCAATTTCTTGATGGTAATTAATGTATTTAGTGATAAGAAGAAATTCTTGGTGATAGTTGGTGTATTATCACTTCTATTTCTCTTGCCAATAACTGGTACGGCATTATCACCCAAGCAGTCATCTACAAGAATAGTACTTGATACTCCTGTTAAAGAAGTTAATTATGGTGATACAATAGTTTTCACGGGCAAATTACTAAATGCTCTTGATAATAGTGGAATTACTTCTACTCCAATCACTATTTATCATAAAGGGCTACAGAAAAACCATGTACTTGCAACAGGAGAAACTGATTCAAATGGCTATTTCCAAATTTCGTGGGTAGCAAAACCAGTAGAGCCTCTATCCAACACCGTTAATGTGTTCGCTGCTTTCGATGGCAATGTCGAGTACAAACCAGCACGAACCTTTGAATACAGCATCAATGTCGTTACAAAATACTCCATTGATATAAGAGCTGACAAGCAGTTTTACTATGTAGGTGATAAGGCAGTAGTTACAGTAAGGATTGCAGGGCCTACAAACAATCCATTAGATCCTGATGATATGTATTCTTTCCTAGATGGTATGATAGTTAGTATGAACAGAATAGATACAGGTCACTATAGATACTTCTCCAAAGAGCTAACACATGGTATCCATAATTTTAGTGTGAACGCGAAGATTCCATCTCCAGAATCCAAGTTTAGAGCTGATTTTAATGCAATTTCTTCATCTGGTCAGATACATGTGATAAAGAGACCAACTACAATGACTGCCAATGTTAATGATGATATATACTTCATGAATGACGAAATAGTCTTCAATGCTACCTTGCTTGATGTTGTTCGTGGAGGTTACATTACAGACAAAAACGTGACTGCATACTTGACTCTCCCTGATGAAACAAAGCATGAGATTGCACTTGCACCTCTAGGAAATACCTTTACTGGAAGTTATCTGGTGAATGCAACTGATTCATTTGGTTTATGGACAGCATCAGTTAAGTTCAATGGTGATTACGCACTCCAACCTTCCGACTTTCCATTAGGATTCTTAAAAGTAAATGATTATCGAGTAAAGCCAAGTGTTGTACAACAAGGAAATGTTACTACAATCAACTTCATGAACCATCAGGATAACGATATTGATGTGTATGAAGTGGTCGTGAAACTTAATGAAGAGAGCATAATTTCAACAAGGGTTCCAAGCGAGTGGACTTTGTCAGTTGATGCAGCTACCAATACCATCTACTTTAGCACAGATACAAAGCCGTTAAAGCCAGGAAAGGCTCTGGAGTTCCAAGTCGAAACATCAGAATTAACACAGTCCTTCACTTGGGAAGTTAGAGATGTAGATAGTAATACAGTCTTTGCAGGAAAGTACCCGCATCTATAGTTGGTAATCTTGGCAAGTCTTCGTTTGATGACCAACTAATGTCATCAATTCTGAACTAATGCAAAGTGAAAAATCTCAAAAGGATAACGGTTAGCTCATACGTTTTTCTTCATAATAGTATTAGAGATGATCATCTAACGGAAAATTCTGTATCTAGGAGTGGGGTAAACTTTATTATTGTGGGTAAACAAGTAATTATGGGGAAATGGCTGTAGTACCTGTGGATGATAGAGGCAGGATAACATTGCCTAAAGATACTGTTCCTAGGGGGAAGAAGGCTGTTGTAATCCAAGCTGGTTCATTCGTAGTAGTTATTCCATTAGCAAAGCAGCCATTAAAGCAAGCGTCTTCTTGGTTAGCTTCAAAGCGTAGCAGGCGGCATCTTAAGGATCTTGCTGAAGACTTGGCAAGGAAAGATGCTGTCAAGAGGGCGGAGAGGCGCAGACAGATTTGATGATAGAAACTGATTTGCTTTATGCGTATGTGAAGAAGAGCGATTGGCTCAAACCTGTAGCTGTAAAGTTTATGGACAGGGTTAGCAAAGGGGAATTTGATACAGTTTATGCAAGCAGAGAGTCTCTGCATGAAATATACTATGTATCAATGGAAGAAGGCGTGAATGTTGATGAAATAATAGGAAGGTTAGCTTCCATTACAGCAATTAACAATTTAGAATTCCTTCCCACTACAGCTGAGATAGATCTTTTAGCTTTGACCATAATTAAGCAGTTCAATTTTAGATCCA
>CAYJTD010000161.1:0-4123 GCA_964372525.1 uncultured Nitrosopumilales archaeon
AAAAGACCGTATAGAAGACCTTTTAGAAACGTTTGGACTTGCCGAAGTCAGGCAAATCAGGAAAGATGAGCTATCAATATGCCAGCGGAGGAGGTTACAAGTCGCAAGAGAGTTCATACATGATATGGATCTTTTGTTTTTAGACGAACCTACTGTGGGCTTGGATCCGTCTATACGCAGAACATTGCTCAACTACATAAAGGAGAAAGTTAGGGGTGGGCTGACAATATTCTTTACCACACATATAATGGAGGAAGCTGAATATCTATGCGATCAGATCGCAATAATCAACAAAGGTAAGATAGTTGCAAAGGACACACCATCTGGTCTGAAGCAAAAATTTGGTGGTGTGAAAACCATTGAGGTAAAGCTCAAGGAACCGTTCGTTGGTATTGAGAAGATAATTAACATATTTGACGTTACAGGTAGCATCGAATTTCCTGACAGTGCTAGTATAAAGATAGCAGCTAAGAATGCTGAGCAGATTCTTATTAATGTGATAGATGCATTAAGTAGAAGGAATATACAGATTTCCACTATTTCCGTTAACCCTCCAACCTTGGAGGAGATATTCTTAGCAATGGTGGATGGTTCAAATGCATCAAATTCTTAGGCTTGTAAACAGAAATTTGACGGCAACGATAGACAAGCCATTCTTACTTTGGCAGATTTTCTTCCCATTAATTTACATCTTTGTTGCAGGTTACGCGTACACGTCCATAATAGAATCTGTAGGTGTTGGTGAAGTTAACATAGATTATCCCGCATTCCTTGCCTCTGGCATGATAGGTTTTAATGTGATGAATAGCAGTCTCATCGCCGGTTCAATAATTTGGAATGACAGAAGAAATGGCATGTTTGAACAGATTCTGGTAGGACCTTTTACTAGAGCGCACTACATTGTTAGCAATATACTTACTATAACAATGATAGGTTTGATAAGCGCTGGAATAATTGTATTGGTAAGCATTCCCACAGTGTTTAGTAACGCACCAATATTTCTGCCAACAGTTCCATACATGGTGATAGCCATAATTTTAGGTTCAATATTTTTCGGTTCTATTGCAATAATAGCATCGATTAAAATGCGTTCAACGGAAAGCTTCCAGATAACAATAAACACTGCATTTCTTTTCTTCGCATTTGTAAGTACAACATTTTATCCATCACAAGGAGTGCCAGAAGCTTTAAGAACTGCATTCTTTATCAACCCATTAACGTATGTTGTAGATATCATACGCTTTGGATTGTTTGCTAGTAGCAGTATATCATTGATCTTTGAAGCGGTGGCACTTGTAGTTGCAAGCGTTGTCATGTTTATGGCAGCTACGTTCATGCTAGCGAAGCTTAACGTATAAAAAGAAAGACCTTCACTTTTAGATTCAGACAGTGCACAAAACATTTTAATTCCGTATTACTGTGCTGGATTGTAGTGATAAATTTTGGGTATGACAATAACTGAAAAGATCCTCGCAAGAGCATCAGGCAGGGACAAGGTATCACCAGATGATGTCGTCTTCGCTAAAGTAGATAAGGTCATGCTTCACGATGTTTCTGGCCCAGGTGTCATGACAGTATTCAACGAATTGGAGAAGAAGGGAAGAAAGATAGAAAAGATATGGGATCCAAGTAGGGTATGGGTAGCGGAGGATCATTTCGTTCCTGCAGTTGACAAACTTGCGGCTCAAAACATAGTATTAGTACAGAACTTCGTAAAGAAGTTCGGTATAGAGAAACACTTCAAGTACGGTTTAGGCCAGTATGGAATTTGTCATACATTATCGCATGAGGAAGCACTAGTTCTTCCTGGAGAGGTGTATGTCGGAGGAGACTCGCACACAAATACAACAGGCGCTGTTGGCGCATTCGCAACTGGCATGGGTCATACCGATGTCGCGTACGTCTTATTGAATGGCAAGATCTGGTTCAAAGTTCCTGAAACTATACTATTCAACATTGAAGGCAAGATGCCAGATTACATTATGGCCAAGGATATCATACTTAACATCATTGCTGATCATGGAACAGATGTTGGAAATTATAGAACTATACAGCTTGGAGGCTCTGCGATAAGCAGAATGCCAATGGATGAGCGTTTCACACTTACCAATATGACTACTGAGGCCGGTGCAAAAAATGGAATAATAGAGCCTGACCAAGCTACGTTCGATTATGTGAAGGAGCGTAACAGCACACCCTTCATACCGCTAGTTGGTGATGATGATGCTGAATTTGCAGATGTTCATACGTACGATGTGGAGAAGATGGAACCCACTGTTGCAAAACCATTCTCCCCTGCTAATAGAGCAGTTGCAAGAGAACTTAGCAATACGCCAATAGACAAGGCATACATAGGTTCATGCACAGGAGCAAAGTATACAGATCTTGTAGAAGTAGCAAAAATCATCAAAGGAAGGAAGGTTAAGGTAAGAACGGAAGTATTACCTGCCGCACAAAGTATTTACAAACGAGCACTTGAAGACGGTTTGATAAATATATTCATAGAGGCCGGTGCGGTTGTAGGTCCTCCAACATGCGGTGCATGTTGTGGTGCACATATGGGTGTTTTAGCAAAAGACGAAGTTTGTATAAGTACCACAAATAGAAACTTCCCTGGAAGGATGGGGCATGTTGAATCAAAAACATATCTAGCGTCGCCAAAAGTTGTGGCAGCATCTGCAATAACTGGTGTTATAACTGATCCAAGGGACGTAAGGTGAGTTATGTCATGAATGGTATAGCGCACAAATACGAAAAGGACAATATCGATACCGATGTTATAATTCCAGGGCCGTATCTCAAAATAATGGATCCTGACGAACTTGCAAAACACGCTATGGAAGGCTTGGACAGAGATTTTGTCAAGAAGGTAAATCAGGGAGACTTTGTTGTAGCAGGAGAGAACTTTGGTTGTGGTTCAAGCAGAGAACACGCACCAATAGCTTTGAAGCATGCAGGCATAACAGCTGTACTAGCATTATCTTTTGCAAGAATATTTTATAGAAATTCTGTAGATGGTGCCCATTTACTACCTATAGAAATAGACAGAGATGCATATGGAAACATCAGCGATAAGGATCGATTGGAGATTGATACAAACAAAGGTGAGGTAAAGAACCTTACAAAAAATAAAACATACAAAATGAAGCCATTTCCAGAATTGATAAAAAAAATAATTGATGCTGGTGGTCTGTTTAATTATACGCCCTAAATTTCCAACTGCGAAAGTATATCTTCCAGATCCTGCTCTTCCTTCACTTCTTCAGTAAGTATATCGCTCACAAGTTCATAAGTTACATAATCCACACCATCGACCTTCTTCATTATTTCATTATAGTGCTCTGTAACGTTTCCCGCTATTTCCATAGCCTTCTGAACAGATTTTTTGAAGGTGAGGTAATCTTTTGGTTCAACGTTTCCGACGGTACAGTTCTTTAGCCATTCTGCTGGGTTGCTGGTGGCAAATGCACCTAGTTGGTTAAGTCTATCAGCAAGCAATTCAGCATGTTTGAGTTCTCCCATCGCACTATTCTTGAACAGTGTTGTGAGCGTTGCAAATCCAAGCCCCTCCATATAGATCGAAGTGTACCAATAGAAGTGGAATGCAACCATTTCGTTTGCATATGCTGCCTGCAACATGTTAACAATTTCGTCACGCGCAGATCCTACTATTTCCTTTCCTTTCTTGCCCATATGATCAGATTTTAATACAAACTATTTAACAATTTATGCGTTTGGTTAAGAAGGGCAAATTGGAAGAGATATTTAGTAAGGCATTACATGCAGACAATCCCAAACTATATACTATAGTATATAGGGACTTTGACGAACTCAAGGAAGTCTCACTATTAGAATTTCTAAAGTTATCAGAAGATTTTCAAACGATACCCGCAAGCAGGATCATTTATGTAAGAAGGTTAAATGAAACACTATACGAAAGATCAAGATGAAAATACTTATGCAGAATAATTCATTTTAAACATTCATTCATTCATACTTAAGATAACTGTCTATTAAAATTAATATCCCAGTATGAACTGTAAACTGCAAGAGTGTGTGACTAGATTCATGAGTAGGTTCAATATTAAAGTGTTCAAATCACTTGGGATGAATAACGATCTAG
>CAYJTD010000162.1:0-4104 GCA_964372525.1 uncultured Nitrosopumilales archaeon
TCAAAAGACTCTGGTATTGTAAAACAAAGTCTTAATCCTTAATCTCTATTATCTCTGCATTAAAGTCCCATAACTCGCCAAATGTGACCTTGCCGCAGGAATAGCAAAATACCAAATCATTATACTCTTTTTTGATTTTATAAAGTGGTTTTTCTTCTGTCTTACACGTCATGCATTTAGGAATAGAGTTGGAATTAAAATCGGAAGTAAAAATATCCAGATTCATGTCTATCCTGTAAAACTCCCTGCTTTAGCTGGGAGAGTGTCAAAACCATTGTACCTTGATTTCCTTAATGCCTTTAAAATGAGGATCGTCCGAAAGGACTCGTTTTGATTTTGTTTTAATTGCTGTGGCAGCAATGATTGCATCTGCCGTAGGTAAGCCCTTATACTTGTTACGTATTTGAGCGGAGAGGATGGCTATATCTGACGTAAGATCAATTACACTAAAATTTGATTTCAATATAGAATTAACTAGCAAATCTGCAACATCTTTGCCAGCTATATCTGCAACTGACTTGTAAACTTCGTGTAGTACAATAGTAGGAACGATTCCTCTTTCCCTCTGCAACTCTATCATTTTGCTTTTCGTTTTTGGTTTGAGATCACTTGTATCAGCAAGAAAATGTGCAATGAAAAACCTGGTATCAATTGTCAATGGCAAGCCTAAAATCTATCCTCTGCTCGCATCCTATCTAGCATTTTCTTCGCAGCAGCTATACTTATCTTTCCAGCAACTACCCCTGCTAGATCCTCTATTGGAGTTATAGGCTCTATGATGAGTTTGCCTTCCTCTTCTTTAAAGGCAATCTTTAAGCCTTCCTTTATCTTGTATTTCTTTCGATAACTGGCCGGTATGGTGATCTGTCCCTTTCTTGTGACTTTAACTATTGAATCCGACATTTATGTAGTACCAATATCTAATGTAGTACTTAAACATATTGTTCAACTTTCTCAGCAAAGCCGATAATTTAGTCTTTTGATACAAATTCTGACATGCGGCATCAGTAGTACAATGTGGCTTAGGTGTACAGCAGATCGTCCCACTGTGTTCAGGTATAACACTTATATCCCACTGATGTCATAAACATGTCATTGGTGGGAAAGTGTCCGTAGCAAAACTAGATGAGAAGGGCAGACTAGCATTACCCAAGGAGTTAAGGGAGAGGCTTGAAATTGGTTCCAAAGTCTTGGTGATAAATGCCGGCACCCACATAAAGATCATACCTTTACCCAAAGATCCGTTTAAGGTTCTTGAAGGAGGGTTCACTACACGAAAATCATTTCAACAACTTAGACGGCAGGCCGAAGAGAGTGTCAGTAAAGAGGTTCAAAGGTAAAGGAGCTTGGCTATAGTAGAGAATGATGTCATATTTGCGTACCTGAACAGGAACGACAAGAATCATAAGATTGCCAAACAAGTATTTGAAGCCATAAGAAACGCAAAACTTAAGGTTTCTTTATCAAGCATCGCCCTTGTAGAAATGGAGCTAATCTATAGGAGTGAGAGCAGAGAGGATATTCTTCTTGAACATCTTTCCGCACTTGCCTCACTCCCTAACGTCAGTTATATGTCTTTTACACCAGAGGAGGCCTTAACCAGTGTATACTTGCGTAAAGAAATGGGATTAAGTTTCTTCGATTCGCACTATGCTGCGACTGCCTTGAACTTGGATGGAGAGATCATATCATTCGATGCACATTATGATAATGTGGAGGGGTTAAAGAGAATCGATCCTGCAAGAGTTATAAAGAGTTAACACTCATGAAAGATTCTCTCTATGCTGATCATCCCTTACTTGCCAATTGCCAGCCAATCATTCTTGCCTCTCCAACCTGTTAAGCTTTTTGTTGTATCTGGATTCATTCCTTGACTGATACGGTTCCTTTCTAGTAAGCATGACCCATATTATCTTCAGCATCTTGTTTGCTACCGCGATTATTGCCTTCTGGTCTCCCCTTCTGCTTGCTACTCTGTCATAGAACGCTTTCAGTTTCTCATCATGATTAACAGCTACTCTGGCTGCTTCAACCATTATCCACCTTAACATTCTAGAACCCTGCTTTGTTATCTTACCAGTATAGAGTATGTTACCTGACTGATGCAATGAAGGAGCAAGTCCAGCCCAGGCTACCAGTTTCTTATAATCATTGAATCTAGATATGTCTCCAATTTCTGATCTTATCAACAACGCTGTATACACATCTATACCAGTCATGCTCAACAGCAATCTAACATACTCATCTTCAGATGCTATGTTTGTAATTTCATCATCTACCCTTGCTACCTGCTTCTTCATGCTTTCCAGGTGCATGAGATAGTTGTCAAGCATTAATCTGTCTGAAGATTTCAATTCCAGACTCTCTAACCATTTGGTACCGGATTTACCGAACATATCAGAATATTCGCACTTCAGTACATACTTGTCTATTATGGCATGTATTTTGTTCTTCGCCATGGTTCTTGTTTTTACTAGTGATGCTCTGTGCCTTATGAGAGCTCTAACCTCTCTCAACTGTTTGGATGGAACGTAGCTCTCTGCTATCAGATTGGATCTCAACAGATGTGCAAGTATTCTAGCATCTATCCTATCAGTCTTTATCCTTGCAGATGCTATGGCTTTTGTTTTCATTGGGTTAGCCAATACGCATTGTATGCCATTATCCTCCAGTTTATCATAAATGTTAAGCCATAGATTACCAGTAGATTCCATAACCACTCTATCATCCACGGATAGTTTTGCTAATAGATCATCTATACCATCATTATTATTCTCGAAATTGAATTCATCCAATACAAATCCTTCATTATCCATTATGCATGTCCTGCATCTCCTCTTGCTTATGTCTATTCCAATGCATCTCTGCACTTTTCGCTTTCACCTCCTAGCTGGCATCAGGCTGCATTCACTCATTCGGTCGATTGATAGACCAATTCTTTAGCAGCTCGGGATACAGTCTAGTCAGAACCCCGGTCGATAGATGGACCATGTTAACTCACGGACTAGCCAGCCACTATAGGTTAGAGAGAATCTTTCATAAAGTCAGAACCGATATATGTTACGCATATATATTAAGATGGGCAACAAATTCATCCCACCTCTGAAGAGTGTGGGTTTTCTTTGTTTCCCATACCCTTCATGTGATAAGTTTACCTGCCTAGAGCTTCTGTTTCATTTCACAACAGAGTGTTTTTTTGCAGCAGAATGCTACTATAGAAGTATATAGGAATCAGAATACTAGCACTGGTGAAGCAACGTTTGAAGTTGTATTTCCTCCAGATGGTGCTGGATCTGCGCAGGTAATAGTTGCGGTAACCTCGACAACTAGTGGTTCGAGTTCGGTTGCTATGGATGAATGGTTATCGGAAGCTGTTACGCTAGCCTATGACTATGCTTTGACTATTTATGATGCGTCTTACATTGCTCTAGCAAGCCATCTTAATTGTTTGTTTTACACAGCAGATTCAAAACTTTCAGATAAGGTGAAGGTAGATAATATTAAAAGCTTGGATCTACAGGATTGAAATTTACTCCTAGCAAAAGCAACTATCTTTATACCTCTTCTATGGTTGTTTTGTGGATATGTTGAAGCAAATACTAGTACCTGCGATTGCTCTTACGCTACTTTTAGTTGGTAATTCATGCGTATTTGCATCTACAACAGGATCAATGCATGAAGTTGTTGGTAATGATATGATGGAGTTGTACGTTGTAGCGATACAGAACCTTGATGTCAGGGAAGAGGGAAGATCAGTAGGTGTAGAAGTAATTTTCAAGAATCTTGATGATGAACCAAGGATGTTCAATCCGTTCTTTGCCAAGCTTGTTGATGCTGATGGTATGGAACATAAAGCGAATCCATTAGCTGGCTCAATAGCGCCTGTACGTATTCCTTCTAATGATATACTTAGAGGTGTTCTGGTATTTACTGTGCTTGGTGATGCTGATGTATCTATGTTAGTATGGAGGGAGTTTGACATGCCAGAATTATCTATTGACCTTACGAAAGTAAAGGAACCTGCTGATTCAATGCCTAAGAGCGACTTTGTATTTTCATCGAACAAGGGTATGGTAGTTTCTGACGGTAGAGTGCAGATAACAG
>CAYJTD010000163.1:0-4102 GCA_964372525.1 uncultured Nitrosopumilales archaeon
GGAACATATTATGAGAGATGGTGAGGTAATAACGATAGAGTACGGCCGTCTCAAGGGAGACCAGCAATTCTGAGCAAGATGTCCCGTGCTCAGTCATTTCTGGTGCAGTCCATGTCAGACAGAATGGATAATTATGATTAGACTTCGTTTCGTTTGATTATAATTGTACAACCAGTTTATTAGAAACTTGCTTGGGTACGAAATCTGTTGTCAGTACCTGGAGATATAAGCGGCAAGAATATTGCACGTATCAAAGCTGAAGGGAGCTATCCCATGTATGTTAACAGCAACTTAGTAGGCTATAACTATCTAACAGAGTGTATAGAGCTTACAGACAATCATAACATAATTACCATTATTTCTAGTGGAATTCATGATCGTAATGGTTTCATTTGTTTCGCTGGTATGTGTTTGGCTCCACGGTTTTCCTTAGCTGCACAGGATAGTAAGCAGGTGTTAGATTCTTGGAAGTGGTTCGTGAATCAGCTAGGTGAAGATGGAGGGTATTTTGAATATAGCGTAGAAGGTGCAGCAATTGCCATGTATCTTGATGGTTCCTCGCTAGTATCGACACCATATAGAGTTATCGGCCTTATCGTAGAGTTGTTCAGACTTGATTCTTTAGGTGTGGATGTAAAACCAAAAATCAGACATATTATGTCACAGGTTAAAGGCCATCTACGCAAGTCAAAACGTATGACAGAACATCCTGATAAGCTTGGAACAATGACATATCTGTTGACGTTTCTAAATAGTATTGTTGCAGAGACATTAATTGCTCTAGTCGCAAAACAATTAGGCCATGATGTAAAGTTAGGTGAATCTCCTGATGTTGTGATCGACAATATTGCTGTTGAAATTAAGAGCCCAGAAACTAATGTTGAATCTGCTATCGAAAATATCGTTGAAAAGGGCTTCGACAAGGCAAACCTTGTAGTAATAAATTCTCTACAAATACCTGAGAATTGGCTCAAGAATAAGGCAACCATCATGGGAGAGGTAGATATTAGTATGGCCTTGACCCAGGCATTAAGTCTGGCCAAGAACAACAGACGATGCCTCTTATTCTATGGCAACAGAATTAGCAGAGAATACAAGGTTGCCTATTTTGGGCGTGTAGTTATTCTGAAATAGTTGCAACCGTCATCGTAGTTGGCATTAAATGGTCAACCAGTATGAGTTATAACAGCATTATCGTAAAATTTAGAATTTTGAACCATTACGCTTTATCACGCTATGTATGAGTAGTAATACAGCACAATTCTTGAATAAAACAGTAAGCACTTATGTATTATGAAACTTGATGGTCAGTTATGCGCCCAATAGCCAAATGGAGAGGAAAGGCAAAAGCTACAGAGTGTTGGGAGGCTCGACAGGTATTTGATTTAGCAGACCTATCTGAGAAAGATATATTCTATGATTTAGGATGTGGCAATGGTTGGGTTTGTATATGGGCAGCTAGAAAGTGCGAGTTTGCCAAAGGCATAGAATCCCATATAGATCGAGTTAAAGAAGCAAATAACAATGTCGATAAGAGTGGATTAAAGAATGTTAAGATAATCAAGGGAGATCTTGTGAAATATAGATTTCCTGATGCGAATGTTCTCTTCTGTGTTGTAGATCTCGATTTAAAAGATTTTAAAAGATGGAATAGGAGAAAAAGAAAGAAAACCCTGAGAGTCGTAACTCTTGGACCTCCACCTATACCAATAAAACCAGTAGCTACGAAAGGTGTTTTCTGTCTAACGAAATTTCCGTTTGAACTGGCTAGAACGAGCGGTGAATGGTACAGTTCTGTACTGGGAAGGGAGTATGCATTCTGGAAAGACATAGTTAGAAAATTCAAAAGAGGAGTAAGCGATGATACCTTATGGTTCATGAGAAGACAATTTAAGCTCTATTTTCGGTAGTTTAACCATACACTTATCTAATTCGAGAAAAATTAGAGCGTATGGATATAGAAATAAGAGATAAGCTTGCAAAAGCCGCAGAGTATTATACCCAGAATGCAGAATTAAGAACTGCTATATGTTCTATTCCTCACATTGGTTCTGCTATTGATGTCTTCGTAGCTACCAAGGGTCAGAACATTATCCAGAGAAGAGTTCGTTCGCTTATAGAAAATCTTAGTTCCAACATGTCAAAATTAGAAGAAAGGAAAGTTGACAAAGAATTTCTGAGAAGTGAGGAATTTTTTGAACTTATAGTTCGGGCCTTCGAGTATGCGGCTAGAACAAAAGATGATGAAAAAATCGGGCTATATGCTCAGATTCTAAGAGGTGCAGTTAATATGGATAACAAAAAAGAAGAGCATTTTCCTGAAGAATATCTAGAGGTTATCAAGGAACTTACTCCTGTTGAATTAAAAGTGGCAAAAGCGATATACGAACAGCAGAGTGAGTATAAACCTGATGCGGATGAAATAACCGTAAACGAGCCGCAATGGGTTCAGAGCAAAGGTTGGTCTGAGCTCACAACTAAATGTGGTCTTTCTTGGCCTGAACTTTACCTTATCCTTAATCGTATTGCAGGCACTGGGCTAATAAAAGAAATTGTTGGACCTTACTATGAGTATACTGGCGGCGTGTACATCATAACGCCTTTGTTCAAGAAAATAATGGAATTCATTAAAGAATAAAAATAATCGAGGTATCCTTACGGCTGATTCGAACTTACTATATTCTTGCTTTATGTTATCCGCTAGATAGTGCTTTGCTATACCTATATCATGTCCCATAAGCCATTCAACTATTACAGGATTCATACCACAGGATAGGGCCTAGTTGTAGAAGAAATACTATAGATGTAGTGTGGTCGGCCGGATTTGAACCCTGTGTTGGAGGGACTCATTACACCTGCTATTTAGATTCTTTTCCTTGTAGAATGATGCGTGTAACGATCTCATAAAGTAACAAGCAAGTATTATGCCATCATTATCATTTTAGTTTAGCTTTAACTCTATTAACAACGCGTTCTGCCCACTTCACCGCATTATCCGCATCATCGCTACCCATCAGATCTGGTTGATATTCCGATGCGTTCTTCATGCCCAGGAGCGAGGTGAACTGATTTTTTACATCATTATATTCACCGACATCAAAGATCCCCTTTATGAGAACCAGCACGTCGGTGTGAGCACCGGATGCTCGTTTACCTAAATAAGACACAGTTAGGGCATCCAGCGCATTTATTGCACTGTGTACAGCACTCATCACAGCGTTATCATATGCTTTTTCTTTGATTGCGAGTTTAGCCATATGCAACGAGTTTTCAGCCTTTTTAAGATAACCAGTAGCCTTTTTGGCATCAACAGTCTTAGTCATTCTCTCCTAACACCTTTCTGAGATCCTTGCCTGTGACCATAATGTAGTTAGCAATAATAGAGCGTACTAGTTTGTAGTTTTTCTTCGTCCTGAATTCTTTTTCGCCAAATATTATTGGAGAGAGGTTACTGTGGAAAATTAGAGAAACTTCTTCCTGTGCTCTCGATATTAAAGCAGTGGCAAGGTCAAAGTTATCTGAAATTACTAACAAATCGATATCGCTGTCTTCCTTTTCCTCGCCTCTGGATACGCTTCCAAAAATAGCTGCCGAAACAATATGCTTGCTAAGATACTTTTTCAATGTTGAAACGAGTTCGCCGAGAGTTCTTTCTTCTGCTTTTAAGATTGGTTTTATAATTTTGTTCAAGATGTAGCTCTTCTGGTTAAGCGATATTTGATACGACTTGCCTACGGGTTGGATCCTTATTACACCGTATTTCTCAAGCTGTTCAACCAGGACTGCCGCTTCGCTGGTAGAGACATCAGCTGTTTCCGCAAGTCCGCGTACAGTGAAAACCTTGCCTTTGTAGTTAATCATAGCTCGAAGCATACTAATCGATACCTTGCTACCGAATAGCTGTTCCAAATATCGATGAAATTTCATGTATATTACTGTCCGATTTTCCGGACATATGTCCGGCCTTCCGGACATATAAACATATTCTTACCAGATCACATTTCTCATGATTCAAGCATCACGGACGAGTCTACCGTGGCATATCATAGTGGGGTCGGCCGGATTTGAACCGGCGATCTCGAGCGCCCAAGGCTCGAAGCAT
>CAYJTD010000164.1:0-4092 GCA_964372525.1 uncultured Nitrosopumilales archaeon
TGCGCTGCAGTTATAGAAACTTCGAATAACCCGACTTCTCCACTACTGATGTTTGTAAGTATTACAAGTATGAGTATCGCAGTAAGGTCTTCTATTATGAGCGTTCCAATAATGGTACTCGCTTCTTTTGTTCGCAGTATACCAACATCCCTCAGTAGTTTTATTGCAATCGCAGTACTGCTTATCGCAAGTATACCTGCTAGGTAGAGTGATTCTGTTATTCCCCAGCCTAACAAATAACCAATTATGAAACCTATGAAGAACATTATCGACTGCTCGATCAGAGCAACTATGAGCGCGGTGCCACCGATTTCCCTTAGCTTATTGATGCTGAATTCAAGACCCACTACAAAGAGTAAAATTACGATACCAAATTCTGCCAGCAGATTAACAAGTTCTAGATCGGTTACTACTCCAAAACCAAATGGTCCTATGGCTATGCCTACAAGAATAAAACCCAGAACTGGTGGATAGCGAATCTTCTTGGTCAGCGTAGCTCCTACCATTGCACTACCAAGAAGCAAGACCAGCAAGGCAAGAAAGTCGGTTACATCTGGTAACAAGAGCTTTCATGAGAAAATTTAAGTTTCAGCTATTTAAGTTGCCATTCAAAAATTAGGCAATTCGTTGTAAAATAATGCTGAATCTCAAGTAAAAATGGGCCGGATGGGATTCGAACCCACGACCTGTCCCGTGTTGAGAACATTTCGGTTATCAGCCGAACGCTCCAGCCAAGCTGAGCTACCGGCCCAATCTTTCCAAATCTGACAGTTATTTAAATTTGTAAAGAAACAACATGTTATGAGGATTTAGCAGAAAGCGAATATTATCTGACCTGCTATGACATAAGAATCTACCAGTTTCGTTAGTATATGAGCGAACAATGCGATAAATGTGAAAAGGAAGTTTATGGAGCGTATCACTGCATTTCTTGTTGTACAGATGTTAGTACAAGAGAAGAATTACGACAACATATGGATGATTGTAACGAGGCCGTATTTCTTAATCCTCTGTTAGAGGATTAAATAATTTTTTATCAACAAACACTTAAATCATTATTCAAAATTCCATTAGAGTCATGGGCTGGTAGTTCAGGGGTAGAACAGGATTTTGACAAAAGTCTAATCCGTTAAGGTCCGCCTTGCACGCGGAAGGTCGAGGGTTCAAATCCCTCCCAGTCCATACACACATTTCCATATTTCTTATAGCAGGTTAATATGGTACGTAAAGTCCTGGATGCAATGGCGTAGGATTATCTAATGCAGTCCATGCGAACACATGCAGATATCCATCAGGCTTCCCATTAATGATCTGTGGCACATAAGGAGCTATTATATAATCCCGTTTGAATGGCCCTAATGTTACTTCTGCATAGGAAAGTTTTTTCGTAATTTCTCTTGCATCATACTCAGCAAACATCACATAGAATGTTATTGTTTGATTCATATTATTTCTTAGGCGGACAGCATTAGTGGCCCAGTCTAGATCAATTGGGTACTTATTATCAACATTAAGAAAGCCAGATACTATTTGTGCATTCACTACCTCTGCTTTACCTCCAGTAAGCTCATCATTAAAACCCGCAACACTGAACTTCGTTAACGCTTTGCCTTTTCCATAATACGCAGTTATCGCATATTCTCCATCTACATTACAGAGAGTGCCACCAAGCTTTATTGGCTGTGCCTCAAACCTCATATTTTGGTCAAGGGAAAGTTGCTGAAAGCTACACGCTGTATTCTTAGGATTGAAGACCTTTAGTATAACAGGGCAGCCATTTCGTAACGCATGCACCCCTCCAGCTCTCAGGACTGTTTCACCAGCATCGAAATCGTACTTTTCTGGAACTACGGATAAGAGGATACCAAACCTGTCATCTACATGATTTGCACTTGCCCATTGTGTAGTTAGAAGCATCAACGTAAGTAGTGGAACGATCATTAGTACAAACTTGGTATTGCTTTTTACGTTCAACACATACTTTCTCTGCTTTTCGGTATATATCGCCCAAGTTTACAATGTATACTAGATCATACAGACAACTAGCAGAAGGGTTAATTGCTTCTGCATGTTCAGAAACTTGTGCGCAAGTATAAAGTAGTAGCGATGGGTGGAACTTTTGATATGATACACAAGGGACATATTGCTTTGCTGCAACGGGCATTTGATGTGGGTGAATTTGTAATCATTGGAGTGCCCAGCGACAAGTTTGTTGGCAAACTTGGCAAAAACATACAAAATGATTACAATACCAGAGTCGCAAAGCTCACAAAATTATTGCAAACCTCATTTCCTAATAGAAAGTATGAGATAAGACAGTTGAATGAAGATTTCGGCCCTGCACTTTATACAAAGGAGGTGCAAGCATTGGTGGTAAGTACAGAAACAGAAAATAAAGGCACAATACTAAACAAGGCTAGAGCTGAAAAGGGTCTTCCACCGGTTGATGTAGTTACTGTAGATCTAGTGCTTGCGCAGGATGGAAAACGCATATCTTCAACACGGATAAGAAATAGTGAAATAGACAGCGAAGGTAATTTACTCGAATAAGAATTCGTTTACTTTGTCTTTGGCCTTTTCTCTCCTCTTCTGGAACTCTGTCATGTATGGTTTTACTGTATCTATAAGATCATGCTTGCATTCATGACATAGCAAACCTCCACTCTTACATTTGACATAACGTTCATCGGAGCTCTTCTCATCCTCAAACATGTAGCGCAGATACCAAAACACTGGACATATGTCAGCATTTGCTCCTAACTTTCTCTGCAGCTCGATTGTCGGCTGTCCACCTGTAAATGAATTCGATATCTTTTTCTCAATTAATTCTGGGTCGTCAGTTGTAAAAATTGCAGTTTCTGGTTGCGATGAAGACATCTTTCCGTTTGTACCCAGTCCAGGTAAAAACTTTGAGTGTATCTGTGCAGGTTTGTAGTAGCCCATCTTTTCAGCTATATCCCTAGTAACCCTCCAGTACGGGTCCTGATCTATTGCAGCTGGTATCAAACAAGGTGTAGGCTTTCCCTCTATTTGCGAGGGCAGGAAACATGGTGCTGCCTGAATCGCTGGGAAAGAAATCATTCCTATATTGGTTGAATTCTGAAATCCAAAAACCGCTTTCACAGTTGAAAACGTAACACGTTTCGCAATTTCCATAGCAATGGGATAAAGATGTTTTATATGCTTTGTATCGATCAGTATCTTGGTCTTTTTAGGATCAAAACCTATTGCAATTATATCCAGCATATTTTCATAGGTATACTTGTTTACCTCATCCATGCTCTTGTTATCATGATAAAGGAACTTCTCATCATCAGTCAATTGGAACAATAATTTTGCATCAAATTTGTCTTGCATGTATTTTGTGAATATCCATGGCATAAGATGACCAAAATGAATAGAGCCAGAGGGACCGCGGCCAGTATAGAGATAGAACTTCTCACCCTTTTCATACCTATCCAGTACCCAGTTAAGATCGCGATGGCTGAAGAAGTATTTCAGTTTAAGAAACGGATGTAGATCACCAGTATGCTTCTTCATCCTTTCCAGTAATTCATCTGTGATCGACTGGGTACCAAACTCTTGTACAAGTTTGTTATAATCAATCTCCCCTTCCACAGTCCAAGGGGTAACTTTGAAGCCATCCTGATCTGGCATCTACGCTTTCATTATCTCAACGTTTAAAAAGTCTTTTTCTCTTGCTTGAATGGATGACTTTCGATGTCAAGACACTGCATGAGATCGAGCGTAAACTGATAAAAGCACTTGCAAACGGCAAGCTTGCGCTTGATGCTTTAACACAACAAACAGGTCTTAACATAGATCAGGTTAGAAGGGGCATAGAGTGGCTTAGACATAAGAATCTTGTAAATGTCAATGAAAAAATTACAATCTTTCTAGGTATAGGAAGTGAAGGCACTAAAGCTGTACAGAATGGTCTACCAGAAAGGAAACTCGTTGATTCATTGCGTTCACTCAACCAGGAGGAGGCTATACCTGAGGTAAAAAAAGTATCTGGACGTGATGACACTGCATTTAACCCTGCTATCGCAAACGCTCGAACACAAGGATGGATAAAATCTGGAAATGATA
>CAYJTD010000165.1:0-4069 GCA_964372525.1 uncultured Nitrosopumilales archaeon
GCTGCAGTAGCAGTAAGGAATTCTGAGCACCCGCTTGCAAAGTCGATAGTGCAGAAGGCAAAAGAGTTGGGTCTGGCACTTGGAGAAACATCAGAATTTGTTGCCGTTCCGGGCAGGGGTGTGAAGGTAGTTTACAATGGCAACAGCATAATGGTAGGAAGCCCCGGACTGATGGAGAGCGAAGGGATTGATATTGAACCAGCGCGGGAATCTATCTTGAAGTTACAGCAGGAGGGCAAGACTGCTGTATTGATTTCCTTAGATAAAGAGTTAATCGGTGTAATTGCTCTGCTTGATACTCCAAAGCCAAGCGCAAAGGAAGCTTTGGAGGCATTAAGAAATATGGGAGTCGAAGTTGTCATGCTTACAGGTGATAACGAAAGAACGGCGGCTACTATTGCAAAGGAACTTGCTATAGACAGAGTAATTGCAAATGTCATGCCATCTGACAAAGTTGAAGTGATAAAGAAGTTGCAGCAGGAAGGAAAGAAGGTTGCAATGATAGGGGATGGAATAAACGATGCCCCTGCTCTGACACAGGCTGACATAGGTATTGCGATTGGTAGCGGTACCGATGTTGCATTAGAGGCTGGAAAGGTTGTTCTAGTTAGAGATGACTTGAATGACGTTATCGCAGCCATTGAGATAAGTAAAAAGACTGTCAGCAAGATCAGGCAAAACTTGTTTTACGCATTCGTATACAACACGGCACTGATACCCATCGCTGGTTTGGGATTGCTTTACCCTGCATTAGCAGGTCTGGCAATGGCCGCAAGTTCCGTATCTGTGACCAGCAGCTCCTTACTACTTAAAAGATGGTCTCCGCCGAGCAAAAGGCATTAAACAAAACACAGATAGTCTAACAATTAGTATTCTTCTGTTGATCTCTAGGGCTTATCACATCTTACACGCAATCTTCACATTCTTTGCTGTCAAATGCAATGAAACTACTAATGCTACAATTGCAAGCATCTTAAGTTCTAAACCTTGCAATGGAAACAATGCCAACGCACCGCTGAGTCCAAAGACACCCAACAATGGAGCAGTACAGACTGGACAGCCAGATGCGACCGCACCCGTAAAGGCACCACATGCATTCGCACTTGTATTCTTTTTAAATCCTAAACTTCCAGTCATCTGCTTCCTACAAATAATCATAGATGAGTTTATCCCTGCTAAAACTGCTATTACAGATCCCAGTGCTACAGTGGTAACAGTGAATGGAAATCCATACATCTTGATGTAGTCAGGTAATGGCGTAAAGGAGAATGTAAGATGCCAGAACACTGTCCCCAATACTATTGAAATTATTGCAGTAGTTACAGCATAACTGGGTCTCTTCAATACAGAGCCAACAACGCTCATTTTACTCATTCTGTCATCACTTCCTTTCGCAATGCAGAACTCTGTGTAAGACAATTGGTAAGGGTAGCGAGCATCTTATCCAGCTCTTTAACAAGTTTTTCCTTGGGCATGTAACCAACAAGTTCTCCAACATTTCTGCCATTGCAAAAGATCTTGAGGACTGGGATGCCCATCACGCCATTTGCTCGGGCAATATCCTGATCCTCTTCAACGTTTACCTTCGCAAAGATCAACTTACCAGAGTATTGCTCTGAAACTGCTTCAAAAACTGGCATAAGTTTCATACACCATGGGCACCAAGGTGCCCAGAAATCAACTATAACAGGAGTCTTTGCTGATAACACTTTGTCTTGCCATTCTTTTGAACGGATTTCAATTACAGCCACTCAGATCACCCCAATGTAGCATGTTTTGTTATCTCAGTAGAACAGCTACTATGTTCATTGCAGTAATTCTCACATTGCTTGGCAGTTTGAATGTCTCTATATCCAAATCCACATGCTTCGCACAGATACAATTTCTGATCTGCTTTGTTCAATTGTTTTACCATGCCTTATACTATCAATATGATAGTATTTATACTAGCAAGTTTATAGTTGGATAGTTACTATGAACAAGGATAGTAATGTAATATGTTTATGCCCGCTGGAAGGTGTGATAGACACCATAAGCAAGAAATGGGCTTTACTTGTGATTAATGAAATAGGCAACCACAAGAAAATTAGATACAATGAACTGATGCAGGAGCTTAAGGAAATAAGTCCAAAGACGCTTGCTGATACATTGAAGGAATTGCAAAAGTCTGGGCTGATCGAAAGACAAGCGTTCAATGAAATTCCTCCAAGAGTTGAATATTCCCTAACAAAAGATGGTGCGGAGTTACGAAGGTCAATAATTCCTTTACTGGAATGGGCATCAAGAAGAAAGGGATCTGTAGTTGCACATTGTTCATGTACAGCGCTGTATCCAAAAAGGTAGACGGTTCAACCGTTCTGGTGAGTCAATAACTCATTCACCTGCACGAAAGTAATGCTGCTAGCTTTTTTATGATGCGCTAATGTTTAAATCGTTACAACACAATTCTAGGAACATGACTCAACATCATACAATCGAGATATTCTCTGCAAATTGCCCATTATGCAAGCATGTCATAGATACTATTGAAATCGGTAAGTGCGAAGGTTGTGGTCTGACAGTCCATGACGTAAACAACATGACAGAAGAAATCAAGGTGAAGATGAAGGAGTATGGTGTGAAATCAGTTCCTACCACTGTTATTGATGGCAGCAGTAAGGTTGTAGGCATTCCAGACTTTCCTTGGATATGTGGAGAAGATCTATACAAGAAATTAAGGAGAGAGTATCCACTTAAGCAAGATTAAGAATTAAGTGGTTATGAGCTTTGGCTTTGCAATAGGGTATTCTGATTTAGGTGATACAATTGAACAAAAAATAAAAGTTGAATCTTACCTTACTCTACTATTATCGAGAAATCCATATGGTTGTCCATCATTGACTTGCGAGGAATCATGACCATCGTGTGTACCGTGTAGATACCTTCGCTATCAGGCGTAAATCTAACTATATACTCTCCAGAACCCTTATCCTCTGCAGGAAACATATCACCCATCATCTCCATCGAGCTCATGGACGAACCTCTTTCTATACCAATAAGTACTTCTAGACCTTCTAGGGGTTCTTTAGTCTCTTTATCCAGAACCAGCAATACAATTTCTGTTTCTTTCCCCACAGGTACTTTGCCATGACCTGATTTGAGCTCTATTATAACATCCTGAGGCTCTTGATTCATCATACCTTCCATCATATCACCTTGCATACCGTCCATTGGACCCATCATCATTCCCATCATCATATCCATCCCTTCCATCATAGTATCCATTCTTTCTACCATCATATCCATCCTTTCGTTCATCCTAGCCATCATGCTCTTCATATCAATTAAAAGTTCCATAATTTCCTCATCATACTGAATCTTCTTATTTGATTGACTTTCTGCAACAGTTGTGAATGCTCCTATTGATGTCATAAGTGCAATTACCACACCCGCAGCCAACAGTCCCATTATCACTGTAGACATTTGCATCTACAATTTCACCTAAATTATAATGCATGATCGAGATAGTTAAGCCCAGCAGTTTACAAATGTAAAGTGTATATAAAGAACTCAGGATTCCTTGTTGGTTCCTATGAGCTGCCAGTTCTTTCCACCATCGGCACTTTTGTAAACTTCCTGAAAACCCCCAGCAGAATATCCCGCTACGTATATGAACTTGTTTTCTGAATCAACAGCCACACTAGTTATAGTTAGATCTGGGCCGTTAATCTTTTCCCATGTTACCCCATGATCAGACGATCTTGAAATACCAAACTTATTTGATGTGTACAGAACACTCTCTTCATCAAATGATAAAGCAAGTACTGTACTTCCTTTATACTGATTAATCTGTGTCCAACTCTTTCCTCCGTCATTTGATTGGAATATTCCGTTTTCAGTACCTGCAAATACAAGATTAGAGTTTTGTGGAGAAATTGCAAGTGCTAATATGTAATGTGGATATTCCAGCTTTTCCCATGACTTGCCAGAATCTATTGTTTTGAACAAACCACGACCTCCACTATCGAATCCCAAAATCACATTTGGATCGCTTTTGCCTACTGCCATCGCATGAAAGTCGACTGGCGGT
>CAYJTD010000166.1:0-4047 GCA_964372525.1 uncultured Nitrosopumilales archaeon
CTACCGATGACCCCGGAAAGAGTATCAAAGGAAAAGACATCAGGATAACTTACATAGATATCCATAACCAAATGAGATGGCATGATACCGTAACTGTTCTCTAAGAGAACTAAATTCCATAAGCTCTATGTATCTGTTTATTACAAAATAACTCATGCGCGTATCCAACAACGAAGAAAACATGGTTCCAGCAGAAAAATGGCTTGTATCGTTCAGGAAGAATGGCAAGCCATTCATACGTCAGTTCAGAGTAGAAGGCTACTACGAAGCATACGATACAGTATTAACACATGCAGAAAAACGTAATCTGGAGGTTCTTTGGTTCAAAGAGAAACGCAATTGTGGTTCAAAATATATGAACAAAAACTATCCGGAATTGGAAGCTATTTGTGTTTACTGCAGAGCAGTATTTAATGAAACAGAACCTGTTCCATGTTATGACGAAAATTGCAATGCAGAGTTTTGCTCAAGAATCTGTATGGAAGAGCATCACAAGTTCAGGCACAAGTCCTAACACGGTAAGTTGTTTTATGATTGTTCAACAGGAAGTTCTGGCATATTACCCCATTCATACCAAGAGCCTAGATACACCCGCAATTTGTTATAGCCAAGTTTCTTCAACGCCAAATAATCGTTAGCTGCTCTGTAGCCACCTTGACAATACAAGATAACCTCATCATCTTTGCCTATTGTTTCATAAAGTTTCTTCAACTCATCATTAGACTTGAATGTCCCATCGTTAGCAACATTGTTCTCCCAATCCACATGTATTGCACCTGGTATATGACCTGCTCTTGCAGCTCTAACTGATTCGCCAGAGTATTCGGAGGCACTTCTTGCATCAATGATCTTGACTTTTGTATTATGCAAATTATCTAGCACATATCTATACGTAGCAAGAACATCAGCATTTATTCTAGGATTGAACTTGCTTGGCTTGTACGCAACTGGTTCATTCTGCAGTTCATATCCGTCATTTACCCATTTTTTAATTCCGCCATCTAGGATCGCCGTTTTTTCATGTGAAAAATACTCAAGCAGCCATACACCTCTAGCAGCAAGCATGCCAGATACCTCATCATACAATACAATGGATTTATCATATGAAACACCAGCGTTCGATAGTAGTTTGGTCATTTGTGTATTGAATGCCTCCATGCCTTTTTCTGAAGTGTCTGCCCAGTGAAAGGCGAACAGATCCAGATTGACAGCATTTGGTATATGCCCAGAGGAGTACTCCTTCCAAAACCTTGTATCTATAACTAGTAGATCATCATTCTGCAGTTTCTTCTTCAACTCATTGGTGCTGATCAACATATGGATTATGTGATAGCATGATTATTATTCATATCTTAAACGTGTGAAATATATGCAAGTTTGTCATAGAAACTGCAAACTTGGTAGACAAGAGGGACAGGCTGGAGTCAATAAAAACTGCCCATCATTTCAAGCCAAGGGCAAGAACACCACGGATGGAAGACTATCTTGAAGTAATTTATGAATTGGTTGAAAGAAAGGGATATGCTACTACTGGTGATATTTCTGATTACCTTAACGTAAGTTCACCAAGTGTAACCAAAATGATGCAAAGGTTGGATGAAAGCGGGTATTTGGTGTATGAAAGATACAAGGGAATAAACCTCACAACCAAGGGTACTGAAGTTGCACAAGGGATGCGACAGCGACACGATATACTTACAGAATTCTTGATCATGCTTGGCGTTGATGAAGAGACAGCGCATAGAGATGCTGAAGGCATAGAACATTACCTTGAACCAAAAACATTGGAGAAGCTTGAAAGTTTTGTTAAAGCAGTGAAGAACAACCCAGAAATACTCAAGAAAGTTAGAAGCAGCAAGTAATTACGTCACTATATTATCGATAGTAGCTGTCTTAGCACCATTCTTCTGCATCTCCTTAATTGCTCCGTCGCTATTCTTCATACCCTTGATGGCATCTTTCAACACCACAACATCTAGACCAAGGTTCAGCGCATCTAACACGGTGTTTTTAACGCCATAGTCAGTTGCTACGCCAGCAACTAGCAGGCATTTGATATCACTATGTTCAAGTTTTCTAGCAAGTTCAGTTCCTTCGAAACCAGAGTATGATTCTTTATCATATTCATAGCCCTTAGAAATTATCGTAGTACTTCGTGGCATCCTTAATTCACTATGAAATTCCGCTCCTATGGTGTCCTTAACACAATGCATGGGCCAAACACCTCCACGTTGTTTGAACGAAACATGATTTGCTGGATGCCAATCCCTAGTGGCAAATATAGGCAGTTTATTAGAAACGAATATGTCGATATACTTGTTAAGGATTGCAACGATTTTATCAGAATCGGGAACAGGTAACGTTCCTGTTGGCATGAAATCATTTTGCATATCGACTATTAACAACGCACAGGATCTGTCAACCTTGGCTGCCATGTGTTTATTTCTGAAACAAACGATAAATACCTATCGAGCCTGCACAAGAACCCTTATGGGCGATTCTGCAATCATTGCTTTAATTATTTTCTTACCAGCATCGGCATTTTTAGAAACTTTTATTCTTGCCTTTTTGCCCACCATAGCGGAAAATAAGTATTCGTTATCAACATAAACATCAACTGATCTTCCTATCGTTTCATCGCCAAGTAATATGTTCACAGAGTTTCCTGCCTCGCTTATATCAAATTGCACATCTTTTCCCAGTGATTTCAGTTTTGGCTCAACATCTATTCTAATGCCCAACATCTTCTCCAATTCATTTATCGTAGAACCGCCCTTGCCGATAAGCATCGGTATAGCTGATTTGTCGATTTTTACAATAGCTCTATCATTGGAAACTACTTCAACCTCAGCACCTCTGTCAAACCTTCTCATTAGATCCAGTATCTTTCCCTCTGCAAGTTTTCTGATACCACCGTGTTCAGAATCTTTCGTTATAGGTACTACTACATTTTCCTCGCCAAACGTGTAAATCTCATACTCCAACTTTCCTGTCTCAAAATCTTTTACATCAATTACTGGTCTGGCAAGGTCCTGCTCTATCATACCAGTAGGAACCCTAACAGTCAATGCTAGCTCATACACTTTCTTTATCTGGCCATCCTTAACGAAAATTATCGTATCAAGTATGTGCGGTATCATCCCCAACTCAACTTTCCCAATGAATCTCTGTACAGCATCTAACGGGCTACTTGCGTGAACTACACCAACCATGCCTACACCAGCAAGACGCATGTCAGCAAAGACAATGAAGTCATTTGTTTTTCTGATCTCATCAAATATAGTATAATCAGGTCTTACCAGAAGCAAGATCTCAGCGGCTTTTTCAAAACTTCCCTCTAATGGAGAGTATTGCGTCACTTCATCGCTAACCTGCAGATCCCTTGGAGATTCAAATGTCTTGACGATCTTTCCCAACGACATGTAAAAATCCGCAAGGCTACTGGCAAGCGTGCTTTTACCAGACCCTGGGGGTCCAGCAATCATCACACCTTCAGCTTTGCCTTTCAATCTCTCCATGAGTTTCTTGGAAACGCTATAATCATCAAGTGTTAATCGTACAATGGGTCTTACAATAGTAATTTCGAGGCTTTCTGAAAACGGCTGTCTTGTTACAGCTATCCTATACTTCCCCAATTGAATAACTGTTGCACCATTTCTGCTTATTTCTATAGAACCAGCGCCGTTCACTCTGGAAGCTTCTGACACTTCTTTAACTATCTGCATCAATTCATCGTACGAACATTTTTCTTCTCTTAATTTAACAAGTAGAAAATTGCCTGGTTTACCACGCTTCGCCATCGGCACAACTCCCTCTTTCAAATGCACGCTCATTGTTTCACTGTCAAAGAATTTTTCAAATGCTAGATCGGTTGTTTTTACTGGCGAACTTATATGCTTGGAGCCTATGCCTTCAGCTTCTGCAACTAACGCCTGTACATAGTCTGCTGTTATCAGCGTAGCTCCTTCACGTTTTGCAACATCTTTTATCAGAGCGTCTATCCTTCCATGCCTCGCAAGCTTTATGTCATCCATACCGGGCCTTTCG
>CAYJTD010000167.1:0-4008 GCA_964372525.1 uncultured Nitrosopumilales archaeon
TTGAAAAGAGTGTTCTAGTTTCTCAATTGGCTAACTATAACCTTCCTCACTTCGGGTTAGAGAAGGTTGCGAGCAAGTGTGGTTCAGAACTTGTTAAGAAGGGAAAGATTACAACCATACTTGCTAGCATGAACGAATCTGCACTTGCACTCTTGCATAGAGTATTTGTGCTGTGTGAAGATGACGAAGCGGGTGAATTTTCCGATTATAGGTTTGCAGTTTTTATCTCCAGCAAAGTTCATTCAAAAATCATGTTTGATCAACCTGTAACAGGTAAATCTGGAGATGTATACACGGCTAAGGTAGCTGTTTTTGGCGATCAAGGGTTGCTTGCTATTGGTGAAAACAAACCTATAGGAGGGAAAGTTTCTGTAGATGAATTAGCGCGGTTCAATAAGATGATTAAGGACGTATCAAAATCCAAAGATGGGCAGAATCTGCTTTATGCGTTTTATGGCTCCTCTCTTGGCTATGAAAAAGATTTCAACAAGGCGTTTGTAGGTAATAGGAAAACGAAATCGCCTGTGAATAAGTATGGTTACAGCATACCCAAAACAATAACCCTTCTGGAGTTCAGGGATAAGAATACGAACCAGGTTTTCACTGTTTCATTCTAATCACTTAAAACCTTATTATCACTGGTTGCACATAATTAGTAATGGACTACAAATCTGTGTATGATGACATTATGAAGATTAGTCCAAAAATTCGTTTTGTAACTATATTTGGTACTGATGGTAAAGTAACGTATACTGGTCATCGCGCAGGTGTGCAGAATCTACTTGACCCTGATGAAAGCAAAAGATCACTCGAGCAAGCTGGAGAAACATGGAAATTACGCAAGGAACTAGAACCTAAGATCGGCAAAGGGCGGTATGTGTTGGCAGTGTATGAAAAGATTAAACGAATCACGATGCCGTTAGACAGTGAACATTTGGTGTATGTAACTACAGATGTAGATGCTGATCACAAAAAGATAATCGATAGTCTTCTTACCTTAAGGCTTTCTCTGGAATAAGTGTGAGTTGTTCCCCGCATCTGACCCACAAGGGATCATAGGTGGCTATTCGCTTTACCTCCTCCCGCACTCTCTACGGGGCGCCCACTGTTGCACAGCTGGGTGAAACTGAGAATCATTATTATTCATCACAGTCCGTCTCTGTGCTTTTATGTGGGCATACAAAGTATCGTTGTATGGTATATTAAATTTTCACAATGTCTGAAATATTGAGCTCAAAGACAGAAATAGGAACACGTAACTTGAAGTTATCAATTATTGTTTGATTGATCTCTCCCATAATTCCGACATTTTTATTGCTAACGATGATTTGTGCAGCTTTGCCATCTGCAAGTATAGGATTGTTTGCTGTCACTGTTTCCACATCAATGTTCAGTAAAGATTTCAGTGTAGCTTGCAGGTAGGATTTCGCTTCAGTATAATCTACGTCCTTGTGTGCTATTGCAGCTGCGATGCCCCAGTGTTCACTAACATTAGATCTGTCAGCAACAAATACCGTGCCAACTTCGAATATTCTCTGTGGATACGGTTCATGGATATTTTTAGACAGTGTGAACATTAATGATGGCAACAGGGTATCTCGAAGCACTTCATGCTCTATGCTTTTTGTTTGCTCAACTGCAAGAACGTTATTTTCATTCCTACCCATCATGCTGTATTGAATTTCTTTGCTTACCAAGCTGAAGTTCATCACCTCAATCATACCCAGCCCAGATAGAACCTCACGTGCATTATCCAGTATTGACATAAACGTACCTCTTGCACCAACAGAACTCGACTGCGGATAGGACGCACTCATTTTATGTATGCCGTAACCTATTGCAACATCTTCAACGAGATCAACGTCGTGCATTACATCTATCCTGTATCTTGGGATTCTGCATACTACAGCATTCTTGCCTTTACTTGCACCTATCCTGCTTCTTCCCAAACATTTTGCTAGTTCGCTATTGTTTAGATTCAAACCAAGAAGTTTGTTAGCATAATCCGGCTTCAAGTTCTTAACGGTATCTTTCATGTTAGGCGTTTCAATTTTTTTACTACCGTAGTTGATCTTCACTGTTTGAATCTTGAACTTGGCATCGTATAGTGTGATTGCTAGTATGGCAAGAGCATCCTCTGCTGCTTTCAGATCCGTGGCTGTTATATCAATGAACAAATTCTTTGTCTTTTCAGTTACTTTAGTAAGCTCGGAGTTTATTATTGGAGGGAATGAAAGAACATTGCCATCTGCATCCTTGATTATGGGATATCTTGCATGATTAGCAAGTATAGAACCGTACTGCTTGCCAACATCTGTATCTTCTAAAATTTCCTTCATACTCATACTCTTGCTAGAATTTAACGGCACAAACTTGAAGTTTGGACTTTCCGTAGTGTATGACACTGGAGAGTTGATCACATCATAGTTATGGATTCCTATTGAAACCTTCTTCCTCTTTCTTCCTATTCCTTCATGTATGTCTTCCTGCATTGCAATTATCTGTCGTATTCCTTCATCGTCTAACTTGCTGTTCATTGCAACCAGCGAAACTATGTAGGGTCTTACTTTCTTTACACTTGGGTCTACCCTTATGGATACCTTGCTTTTGCTGGACTGAAATTTTGGCAACCCTGTTTCAATTCCAAATATTCCTTTCAACGCTCTCGCAATTCCATAATCTGTTGAAAAATCTGGTCTGTTTGGATTGTATTCTATCTTGACATAATCTTTAGCCTGCTCTTCAATATCCAGTGCAATATATGGTAACATGGTAAGAATTTCCTTTGTGCTCTTCCTTCCAACAAGTTTCTGTAGCCGTTTGTAGTATAAAGTTACAACTGGCATTTTGGCACACTCCTCAACCAAGATAATTTGTTATTGTAAAGTTCCCTTACATCATCAAGACCATGCCTCAGCATTGCAATCCTTTCTAGGCCACCGCCCCAAGCAAGTACAGGATTCTTTACGCCAATTGGTACTGTTACTTCAGGTCTGAATATACCCATACCGAAGAGCTCAACCCATTTGCCCAGTTTTTCATGATAGACCATTGATTGCAACGATGGTTCTGTGTAGGGGAAGAATGAGGGCCAGAACTTCACCTTCTTCAAACCCATCTTGTAATAAAATTCAGTTTGCAAACCCATCAGATCGCGCAACGTAACATTCTTACCAACAACGATCCCTTCTACTTGATAAAATTCAGCTAGATGCTTGTAGGTTAGTTTCTCATTTCTAAACACACGCCCAACGGAAAATACCATGGCTTCATCTGGCCTGTTATCTGCAAGGTAGCGAATAGTTACAGGAGTTGTATGCGTTCTTAATACTAATTTGCGTGCATCGTTGATATTCCATCTGTAGCCCCAGCCTTTTTTGTGAATATTTGAAATATTGTTTACTATCCTTTTATCCGCTACATTGCTGGCTTGCAGTTTTGCAATGTAAAACGTATCCTGCATCTCTCTGGCAGGATGATCCTGCGGTGTGAACAATGCATCAAAGTTCCAGAAGCTGTTCTGTACTAAAGGACCTTCAATTTCTTGAAAGCCAAGACCAATGAATACTTCCCTCACTTCGTCAATGATATCCTGTAATGGATGCTTTCTACCAGCATATATTATAGGTGCAGGAGCTGTTACATCCATTGCTCTTTCCGTTTCTGGCTGTTTCTTTACCTCCTCAACTATTGCCAAACCCTGTTGCGAAAGCTCTATCTCCATGCTCTTAGTCTCGTTTTCGCTTACATAATTTGGCCTTCTACTTAGTAATTTGTAAGCAGCAAGCTCCTTTTGATTTAACTTATCTTTTGTAACCTGTTCCTTCGCTAATCTTGCAAGAAGTCTTTCGTCGTCTGACTCCTGTAAGTTACCAGAAACCGTTATTGATGATTTATCATTACCAGATTTTATCCATCCTTTTGTTCTAGCGTTTGCGATAGCAGCGTTAAATTCAGTGTCATCACGTCCAGATACTTTTTTTACCTCAGGTATAGCCTCCTCCTGGT
>CAYJTD010000168.1:0-3987 GCA_964372525.1 uncultured Nitrosopumilales archaeon
CCCATCTAGATCTTATCCTATTGACTAGTGGGTATACTATTTTCAGGATAAGAGAAAGTGAAATTAGAAGATCTTCAGCTGTCGAGCAATAGCGTATACAGTTTGTTTCAGTTCCGAGTCTTGCATGTTGTTCATTCTCTCCATAAAGACCTTTGTCGCTTCCTCTTTTCTCTGATCTGAAGGAGACAGAATCGCTGAGAATAACTCTGGAAAACCTTGGCGTAACCAAGTATCGATTTCAGTATATCTTTTTGGTCCAATCTTTACCGAGGTATCGTTAACATCAACATAGTCATGGAAGTCGCCAGAATCTACCTTGTCAAGCAAGATGTGGATCAAATTATCTGGGTGTGGTGACCTTAACACCAGCGTGGAACGTGAACCTCCTCTCCCTGAACGCATCTTTTCCATAAGTCCAGTGGGTTTGATGTATAGACCAGCCAATTTGATCCTACCCCCACCAGGCACTTCAACCACACCAACTATTATTTGCAGAGAATCGTTTGAACCCACTGTCGTAAAAACATAATCTCCTTCTTTGAACGAGCCTTTCTTACCAAAACCGAACATGAAGTGTGAAGTATGAATTTTGTATTTAAATTTTGGCATACTATGAAATTGTAGATTGCTTGACAATAACCTATTTTAGCACACAAAAGGATTAATAGCGTAAAATATACTTGCTAAATGAATTGACTGAAAAGGATGAACTTGTTGCCCGGTTCTCCTCAGAGCCAGATAAATATTATAGAGTAGAGTTATTTGATAAACTTGGTTTCGAACGAAAGAAATGCTCCAATTGTGGAGGTCACTTCTGGACTCTCGTAAGCAGAGAAAGATGTCCTAACTGTGAATCATATGGATTCATTGGAGATCCTCCCACTAGCAAAAGATTGGATTATGTGAAAGCTTGGAAGGAGGTTGAGAAATTTTTTACCAAGCATAATCATACAAGTGTTAAAAGATATCCGGTTGTTTGTAGATGGCGTGAAGATCTATTTTTTACGGTAGCATCTATAGTTGACTTTCAACGTGTTATTGGAGGAAAGGTAGTTTTTGAATTACCAGCCAATCCTTTGATCGTTCCACAGATGTGTTTGAGATTTAATGATATTGAAAATGTTGGTGTAAGTGGGAAACACTACACTTCATTCTGTATGATCGGTCAACATAGTCTTGCAAATGAACAGGGATACTGGAAGGATCGTTGTATTGAACTTGATTATGGTATGCTTACAGAAGGTTTGGGAATAAAGAAAGAGGAGATAGTTTTTGTTGAAGATGTGTGGCTTGGCTACGGTGCCTTTGGATATTCACTTGAATATTTTGTGAAAGGTCTTGAGCTTGGTAATGCTGTTTTTACTGAATTTGAGGGAACGCCAAAAAGCTATCAGCAGATGAAGGAAAGGGTCATAGACATGGGTGCAGGATTGGAACGCTTTGCGTGGATAACTATGGGTACGCCCACAAGCTATGACTGCTGCTTTGGACCTGTAATAAACAAACTGGGTGAGAAGGTTGGTGCAGGCTTTGATAATGAGATTCTATCGAAATACTTCACTATAATATCCAGCAGGCTTGAAGAGGTTGGAAGTACCAAAGAACTCAAAGCGATAGCTGCAAAGGAATTGAAGTTGAGCTATGAAGATCTGGAGAAGATGGTTATACCGATAGAATCTGTATACACAATAGCAGATCATACTAGAACACTGTTATTTGCTATATCCGATGGTGCTTTGCCAAGCAATGTTGGTGGTGGATATAATTTGCGTGTTGTTTTACGGCGTGCACTTGCTACATTACACAGATTGGGATGGAATATCAAATTAGAAGATGTTGCGGATATGCATATCGATTATTTGAAGGCTATCTATCCAGAACTGGAAGAACACAGGGATGAAGTAAAGACAATTCTAGGAATCGAGACAAACAGATACCACGAATCAACTGAAAGGATGAAAACGATTGCGAGTAGCCTTACAAAAGGAAAGAAAGAACCAAGCGATGAAGATCTGATAAAACTTTATGAATCCGATGGGATAACACCTGATTTTCTGAAAGAGCAAGGCGTCATAGCAAACATACCATCGAATTTTTACACTAAACTAGCTGCACTTCATACTGAACATGCATTACAGCAGGCACCAAAACCTATCGCTGGCGTAGAAAACATAGAACCGACAAGATTGATGTTTTACGAAGATCAAAAAATGACAGAGTTTGAAGCAAAGATTGTGAAGGTAATCGGAAAGTATGTTGCTCTCGACAAAACTGCGTTTTACGCAAGAGGAGGAGGCCAGGAACCAGATCATGGAATGATTGCTGATGTCGTTGTTAAAGATGTTGTTAAGGAAGGTGATGTAGTATTGCATGAAGTGGTGAATGGAAACCTAAAGGAAGGCTCTGTTGTAAAATGTGTCGTTGATCCTCTGAGAAGAGGGTTAATAATGAGACATCATACAGCAACACACGTGCTGAACTCTGCGGCACGCAATGTATTAGGTTCATGGGTCTGGCAGAATTCTGCGTTCAAAGAGCAGGACTATGCTAGGCTTGACATAACACATCACTCACACCTCACACATGATGATATAATAAAAATAGAAAAATTTGCCAACAAAACTATACAGGCAAACCTGCCAGTTACCATAAAGATCTTTGACAGAAATCAAGCGGAACAGCTTTACGGTTTCAGGATCTATCAAGGTGGTTACGTGCCCAGCAGCAAGATCAGGATTGTAAACGTTGAAGGATGGGATATCGAAGCGTGTGCTGGAACACATGTAGCTAGGACAGGAGAAATTGGTATGATGAAGATTACGAAAGCGGAACGAGTGCAGGATGGTGTGGTCAGACTTGAATTTGTTGCTGGCCAAGCTGCATTAGAATACGTGCAAAAACAGGAGGAACAGTTAAACAAAATAACTCGTTCGTTAGGTTCAAGTAAAGAAAAGCTGATTGAATCATTTCAAAAAACCATGGATGAAGCAGATACGGCAAAGAAGAAACTGAAAATCGCTATAAAGAAGTTGGCACCAGTAATTGCAAAAGATATTATTCAAAATGCAAAACAACTAGGAAAAATTAGACTGTTCAGTGTTTATGAAGAAGAATTAGATGAGGAGTACCATATAGCTGTTGGTGAGCAGGCTATTGTTATTGAGCCACCGCTGATCTACTGCGCGTTAATATCAAAAGGACAGGGAATTCGTGTAATAGTATTTGTTGGAGAAGAGGCTAGAAAGAACGGTTTGAAAGCAGGTATGATAGCCAAGCAAATTGCAGGCACTCTTGGTGGTTCTGGTGGAGGAGATGATAGATTTGGCCAAGGAGGGGGAAAATCTGTTGAAATGCTTAAGGATGCTCTTCTCTACATAGAGGAACTCGTGCGCAAGTGATACATATTATGTCACTAGATTGGAATGCGATACAGGTAAAGTGGAGGAAACGATGGAATGAGGAGAAAATATTTGAAATAGAACCACAGGCAGACAAGAAAAAGTATTTTGTGACAGTTGCATATCCGTATCCCAATTCTCCTCAGCATATAGGCCATGGCAGAACGTACACACTTGCTGATGTACATGCTAGATACATGCGTATGCAGGGTTACAATGTGCTATTTCCAATGGGCTTCCATTATACTGGCACACCTATACTTGCAATGTCCAAACGTGTTTTAGCTAAAGATCAGGATTTAATAGATGCTTTCATTAACCTATACAAAGTTCCTGCAGAAGAAATTGAAAGTTTTGCCGAACCAGTTAACATAGCACGGTATTTTCACAATGAGATCAAGCAAGGAATGCAGGAGATGGGTTATGCAATAGACTGGAGGAGAGAATTCACTACAACAGATGATGTTTATACGAAATTCATAGGATGGCAGTTCAGAAAGTTGAGAGAGAAAGGTCTTGTTGTGCAGGGTTCGCATCCGGTAGGATGGTGCCCCAACGATGGTAATCCTGTAAGTCAGCATGATACTCT
>CAYJTD010000169.1:0-3983 GCA_964372525.1 uncultured Nitrosopumilales archaeon
AGTTAGCTGGATAGAAGAAATTAAAAAGTTTGGAATAACAGATGAGCATTACAATCCAATACGAAATTACATGTTCTTCTCACCGTCGAACGAAATTACAATACAAGGCAACGAACCCAAATGTTGTGTACTAAATGTCAGAAGCACATATCAGCACCTTGCTTTTCAGGCTGCAAATGCAGGTGCGAAGATAATGGTAAAGGCAAATGTAACAAATGCATTGATTGTCAATGATAAGATTTCTGGCGTAAAAGTTAGCACACCAAAAGGGGAAGTGAACATAAACGCCGATCTGGTGATCGATGCAAGTGGTTTCGGTACAGCTGTTGGACGAAAGATGGGTTTTGTTTCTGAATGGAAAAGATATGGTGTTGGTGCTGAATACGAATGCTATGCAGAAAAAATTGATGACAATAGATGGACATTGATGGTAGGCAGCATGTACTCGCCTGCAGGATATGCATGGATATTTCCTTTGGGCAAGAACAGAGTCAGGATCGGAGTTGGTATTGGAAGACCAGAATCTGATGAAGAACCACTTGAACTGCTTAATGCAATATTAGAGAATAAATTAAAACCATTGGATAGAATGGGCAAGATAGAACCTGTAGAGCTGCATTATGGATTTATTCCCAACGAAGGTGTAAGAACACAAACAGTGACTGATGGTTTCATACTTGTTGGTGATTCTGCTGGACAAGCAAATCCTCTCGTTCTGGAAGGAATAAGATATGCTATTGAGTTTGGAAGACTTGCTGGAGAGGTTGGTTGCGAAGCACTACAGCATGGAGCAACAAAAGAATCATTGCAAAAATACGATCACATTTGGAGAACGAAAGTTCAGAATAAAATTGAATCCGCATTAAAAGTCCAATCACGTTGGTTAAAACTCACAGATGAGGAGTGGGATAAGGAAATTGAAATAATCAAGGATATGAGCGCTGATGAGTTTATAGATTTTATACGGGCAGATTTCAGTAAGTCAAAGATGCTAAAGTTGGCACTACATCATCCAAAAGTTGCTGCTAGACAGCTCTTCAACATGGTGATAAAAAATTAGATGAAAGTTATCCTCAAATTCGAACCAGCAATAGTATCTGCGTTTATGGTCACCTTGAAATGATGCCATTCAACCTCGTGCATTTTACTCTGCCATGTGAACGTAAACTTGTTCGTACCAAATACATCTTTTATCTTCTTCAACTGTAACCAATGTACATCCACTGTTACGCTACTTTCAAAGAGGAACCTATCAGATGTCCATTCTATTGTTTTTACGGTATCTGTTCTTGTGTTTGTTATCGTCATCCAGACCTTTCGCTCGCCAAATTCAGCACTTGCCTGCTGAACAAGTACCATTGATCCTACCATCGTTGCAAGAGCGATGATGAGAAGTATTCTCACATTCATTTAGCAAATTTGTAATACAGTGGGATATAAGCTTTCAGAATTGTTACGCTGGTAACTTACGGGTGATCACATGAAGTTTTGCACAAACTACTGCTTATCATCTATAGGGTTACCAACGTCAAAATTTAAGCATCAATATGTTATTCTTCCTGTGCTTTAGGTTCAAAAGCTTCGATTTGGAGTAGAAACCGAAACCATGCTATAATTACTGTCTAAGAAATGTCAAAAAAGTTTAGGAAAAGGTTTCAGTTTCGCAAATCAGGTTCAAAAGCAAAAGGGTATTACATGAGTTAAAAGCAATTGGTTTCAATCACGAAGAGAAACTCATGGTTCATGAGTTTTAACAGTTTGCACGAATATTGGCAAGATAAATTTTTATACCCTGCAGGAGTGGCTTCTCAAGTCTTGGCTCAAGAATTTGTTGGGTCTACCATGTTTGAACCTCTTCTATGGTTGCTCTTATTCGGAGTAATTGGCTCTGTCCCAATGCTCATAATTGCCAGATTGATTTCACCAAAGAGAAAGTTCACTAACCCTGTAAAGTTCTTGCCAATGGAGTGTGGTCAGGTGCCTTCTGGAGAGGGAAGAACTCACTTTATGATGCAGTATTACTCATATGTGCTAATGTTCGTAGTATTCGATGTCATGGCAATATTCCTTTACGCGTGGGGATCTGCTATATTCGGTCTGGCACAAACTGCTACTTTGCCTATCATCGCATTTCTGGGCGTTCTCTTTGCGGCAATGGGATATGCCATGTATTTGTCAGGGAGGAAGGACATTTGGTAAAACCAAGCATTAAATATATTATAGATTATAAAATGGGTGAACAGCAATGCTGAAAGATCTGGTAAATCCTTCTACCTTCAACGTTATAGTAGGAAAAATAGAAGACGTTCTTGTAAAAGCTATTGACAAACCGTTAGGCTATGCTGTTAACTGGGGAAGACTTTGGTCACTCTGGCCGGTTCACCTAGAAACAGCTTGCTGTAGTTTAGAGTTCGGTGCTGCATCAGGTCCTAGGTATGACGTTGAAAGATTTGGAATTATAGAGGCATTCGGTTCGTTAAGACAATGCGACTTGGTAGTTGTACAGGGAACAGTGACAAGAAAGATGGCTCCTAGACTTAGAATGGTCTATGATCAGATGCCTGATCCAAAATACGTTATAGCAATGGGCGCTTGTGCTATCACTGGAGGGTTGTATTTCGACTCATACAACGTGTTGCCTGGGATCGATGGTATAATACCTGTTGATGTTTACGTGCCAGGGTGTCCACCAAGACCGGAAACGCTGATACAGGGCTGTATGCTGCTGCAAGAAAAAATAAAGAGATCAAGGTTCAAGTAACCATGGGTTCTCAAGGCGGTCAGCCTGAACAGGATAAGAGTCAATCTAAAGAAGAGGAAGCTAAAAAGACGGTGGTACCAGAACAGAAAGCACCGCAAAAAGAAGAGCCCAAAGTAGAAATTCCTCCATTGGAGAAGAGCATTGTTGATAAGATCACTGCAAAGTTTGGTGATAATGTTCAGCTTGTATATGCCAAGCCAAAAAGAATAAGAGTTAATGTCAAGCCAGAGAATATAGTTGACTTCGCAAAATTTTTACGCGATGAAATTAAATTTGATCAACCAATATCAGTTGCTGGCACAGATTATCCTAAGGAGAATTTCATAGAGGTTATTTATCATATAGGCTGTTGCACTGTTCCAGAATACAGATCGTCAGTATTTGCATTTGCATTAAAGCTACCTAGAGATAATCCGAAGACACCAACGTTGATACCTGTTTATAGAGGCGTTGAATACCATGAGCGGGAGACGTTTGAGATGCTGGGCGTAATATTCGAAGGTCATCCTAAACTGCTGAAGCTATTGCTTCCTGAAGACTGGGCTGACATTCCTCCGATGAGGAAGGACTTTAACATAAAGGGCAGGTGATGTAGTGAGCTCGCTTCCAGGAATGCAAGTCGAGGAATCGGAAGAAGGAAGGATACTTACCATTAGCGTTGGGCCCCAGCACCCAGGTTCGGGACATTTCAGGCTAGTTGTTCAAGTGGATGGAGATATCATAGTTGATGCAGATCCAGACCCAGGTTACGTACACAGGGGAGAGGAAAAGATGTGCGAGTACAGGAACTGGATACAGAACATCCCACACTTGGAAAGACCCATGATAGCTGATTCCTGCGGAATACTTTATCCGTTCTGCCTTGCATGTGAAGAAATAGGCAATGTGGAAGTTCCAGAGAGGGCAAAATACATCAGGGTTATCATGGCAGAGATTAACGCTATAATTTTCGAGCTTTATTGGCTGGCCATCTATGGAATCTTTCTAGGACACTCTACAATGTTCATGTGGCCAATGGGAGACAGAGAATTACTGATCGATCTTGCAGAAATGGCTACAGGAGCAAGGGTGACACATGCATATTTTGTTCCTGGCGGTGTAAGAAATGATCTTCCCGATTCATTCAAGGATAAGGCGATAAGACAGTTGGATTATTTCAAACATAGGCTCGATCAATACAAGGATATCTTCTATAAGAATCCATTATTCTTGGATAAGATCG
>CAYJTD010000170.1:0-3971 GCA_964372525.1 uncultured Nitrosopumilales archaeon
ATTAGAAGAGATTAAGAGGTATCTATAGAAAGAACGACGTTAGTTTTCTTAATCGCATCAGAGAAAGCGTAATGCCAATTGCAATCGATGCGATTATTGTTCCAACTGGAAATTCTGGTACAGTTATACCAAGTCTAATGACATAGATCCCCGGCTCACCTCTATCCTTAACAAAAGTGGGATGGACTGACTTTGCAACTGCGACTGAGTTGCCATCAGGGCTAACTGACATCAAACTAACATCAGGCGGATCGGTATAAGTTCCATTAATCAACCCAAAATTTCCTAGAACTGTTCCGTAAAGTGATCCTCTTCCCAGCTCCGTCAACTTAATTACGCCAAACTTTGATGCATAGGCGCCGTAGCCAACTTCAGTTGCATAAAGCAGATGATTATCATCTGAACCCCAATGGAAGAATGCAGGAAATTGGTCTACTGTCTTCTCTTCACTAGTCGCTAAATCCAACACAAAATATACTCTCTGTAATCCATCGTGGTTCAAATACAGGATTTTTTTGCCAGATGGGCTAACCTCAATATGCAAGGGATTTTTAGCTTCAGTTATCTTCACACTGCGATTTGTCTCCAAATTTAATAAATATAAGCTACTCCCATTCATGGCTTCATTTTGAGAATAAATAATTGAAGTATTATTGATCCAATCTGCAGAAATAATCGCGCGCGTGTCTGTAATTCTATCCAAGGCTGAGCCATCTATGTTTGTAATGTATACGTCACCTTGCGCTAGTCCTAGTCTTGTAGATGGGTCTCCGAGGAATAATATTTTTGTGCCATCAGGACTGAATCTAGGATCCCATATGTTAGTAGGTTTGCTAATAGCATCACCATTTAACGTTAGCTTTCTATAATTCGAGCCATCACTATTTACTAACCATATCTCCCTTACCGATCCATTGAGAATTGCATAGGCGATAATATCATTTATACTCCAATCTATACTGTACATATCCACAGATTGAAGTGTGTTGTAAGGGAATTCGTGACCCAATGAGTCTATAAGCTTACCGTCTAGTACCTCGTAACTTACAATTTTTTCAATGCTTAGAATGAAATCAGATTGAATTGGCGAAGAATCTTCTTCTGCGTGTATAGTGATCTGAAAGACTAGCGCACAAATTACCGTTATTATAACTACAACACTTAAGGCACTTTTAATCTTGTTCATCGAAAACTTTCCTTAAAAGGAAAAAATAAAGGTTACGTATTTTTACTTAAGCGTCATATGATATCTCTAGACCTTTTGACGCCATCTTACACCGCCCTGTGCTATCTGTGAATGTATTTGGATCCAAGTCAAACTCTATTCCTATTTCAACATCCCAAAGCTTCCAGTTTGCTCTGTTTGAATCGTTGACCCATGAGCTATTTAATGCATTCCAATTGTAGCTCATTGCTGATGTTACATCAGCATCTATATCTAGTGCAGTTCCAGTGAATGCCCAAGAATTTGCATTTGGATTTGCTGTCTTGACTTTATTCCAATGTGCAGCTAGGGCAGTACCCACGGAAGTAACAGAGAAGACTGAGTATGGACTGCCCACAGCAACGACGTCTTTGACCCAGAATCCTGCTTGGTTCTTCAGCAGTATCATAGCAAGATCCATTACTAAATATTGGTTCCGAGTGTTGTGCTTAAACCATAGGTTGACGAGACCTCTAGTTCTTATCTTACTATCAGGTACCGATGTAGCAGGTAGAAAGTCGTTATTCCATGCCATCCATGCAGTCATATACCAATGCTTGCTGGCTAGCTGAGGGAACCATTCTGGGTGTGCTACATTACCGTAAGTTGCAGTTTGAGCCTTTCTTATAATTTCGCAAGAAGCTGCAGCTGCACAAGCTGTGTTGCATATGTAAAGAAGTCTGGTAGAAATTCCAAATACTTTTAATATGTTATCTTTTAAATTTCTTGACGAGTGTCCTAAGATAATTTGTGAATTTGTCTATGAATTCGTAAAATTCTTTTTCATTGAGTTGCGACAAGAGTAACCCCCTTTCTGCTCCCCATTCAAAAATTTTGTCTTGTTCTAGGAGTTTCTCTTTTTCCTTCAGGTTAGTTCTGTATTTGCTGTAAAGCTTGATGGTATGATTCGTCTTTCTTATTACATATTTCTCTACATCTGACGGTTTAATTCCTAAGTTCTTATGAATGAAGAATATGTCGATAAAATCCCTTGCCTTTATTCCCCTTCTCGTAAGTAGCGCTCTTATCTTTTCACTCAAGATCTCGCTTGCATCATACATATCAAATTGGACAGGCGTAGAATATTCCGAATATTCGGTAAACAAAGCGGCCAACTCTTCATTCCTGCCTGAAAGAAGGCTACTTAACTTTCCTTCCCGCGGTTTTAAGCAAATATCTTCTGCGAAATTTATCTGTACTTTGATGAAGGTTTTCTTCTTCAAAACCTCTGAATCATACCATATTTTGAACGTACAAATCTTGTTACTTCCTCCCAGTTCCACGTAATTCCTGTTACTCTTTACACATTTGAAATCAAGTCCTCGCTTTGTTGCAATGTCCTCGAAGATCTTTCCTGTTTTATTGATGATGCTGGATAAATCCCTTCTGATGTTGCTTCCCGTTTTCCCTTTAAACTTGGATTGGTTCTTCCATGTAAAATCAACATCCTCAGAGAACCTGAAATATCCTAGGTAGTGTTTTATCAAACAGGTTCCGCCCTTGAAAAGAAAATTTTTTGCAAAGAATCGGTCATTGGAAAGATCTGTCAAAATTTGGTGAAGAAGGAGATCCTTTTCTATCATATCCCTCCTTCGTATGTTCAGAGTTGTTGATATCCTGTCTACAAATGCCAATGTCATCGTATCACTCTGTAAGCAATTGCCGATACTGTTTTGGGATAATGCTTCGAGTATTTCCTGAGTTTGTTGTTGGAAATGTTGCTGGACCAAGAAGATACGTCAGCGAGAATTCTATCAACAGGAACTCCTTCCTGTCTATAAAGATAGATGAAATCGAGAATAGTTTTTTCTGAATCAGAATAGCGCAGCAGTGTATTTTCTTTCTTTATTCCGAATTTTAGCAACGGTGGAGAAAGTTTCACAAATTTGAATCTGTATCCAGCTATACTTATTGGTCTCGATCTGAACAAAGAATCATTAATCACTTCTTCTATGACAAAATGCTCGTGTGTAATGTTGTTTAGCTTTAATGCAGTATGCAAACCAAAATACCAGTTTTTCACACCCTTCAGTTCGAGTCCTTTTGCGACAAGTTCGAGATGGTTGTATTTGCTCCTGCCCAGCTTAAACTCCTCCAGCGATTTGACGTAGAATATCCCTCTGAAGATTCTGACCAAATACTTCCTTTTTGAAAGATAGTGAACAACTCCTGTATAGTCTAGTTTCAGTGCCTTGCAGTATTCTTTCAGCTCTTTGCTTGTCACGAATTCCTTGTTTTCCATCCATAATTTTTCTACCAGTAAACTCTTTCTCATATTATATCACAACCTACCACAAAATGGTATATTATGACATATATCATAATATACCATAAAATGGTACATTGTGATATATGTCATTTTGTGTCCTTAAATCCTTATCGGTTAAAATGGGGTTGTTGCCTAATTGGTGATGGCATACGGCGCTACTCTGATAGCAAGTATTCTGGCACACTGCAGCCTGTTAAGCACTCTTACATTCCATCCGATTGATGCAATAATGCCAAAGCTTTCCTGATTCTTCCTGATGATGTACTTGCAGTGTAATTGATGATCTGCCTTTTCTTCAGCACCAAATATTCCCTCAATCAACCCTCTGTAATGATAAACATCAACATCGAATTCTTTTGATGCTTTCTTCCTGTATCGAAGTATCTTGTTTATAGAACCTTCCTTTGTCTTATGTTTGGATGTATATTCATGTTATACAATAAGTAAATGTTTACCGTTATGAAGTTCTTCCATGCGCATTCAGGTACTCTAATGCAT
>CAYJTD010000171.1:0-3967 GCA_964372525.1 uncultured Nitrosopumilales archaeon
TAAAAATGGTTTAAAATAGTTAGTTCAACATAGATGAGATGAACCTAATAACAATAATGTTAGCCTACATTTTAGATGTTACAATAAAGCTATGAACCATCTCTTTGCATGACTCTTCACAATTGAAAATTGCCAAGAAAGAATACATGAGATTAGAAAGTAACTCAATTCATTAACTAACTTAAGGATAGCACTGATTTACTCCAATTACTTAGGTCTTTAAATAAATTAGTAATTATTTAGATATATCATGTTAAGAAAAGAACTAGATAGCAAAACAGCGCTAATATTAAGAGCGTTAGATTCAGATCTGCGAAGGGAGCTCTTGAAAATAGCACTGGAAGGTCCATTGGATGCTGATGGATTCTACAACAAAGTTGTTGACAGCGGATTTAACATTAGATACAAGGAATCTGTCTATAAAGAGTTGCAAACACTTGTTCAAGCAGAACTCATAGACAAGTATTATGATGTACAAGCAAAGAAGATCCTTTACAGATTAAAAGCAGGTAGAGTTGTTGTTGATATCAAAACAATGGAAACAGATGTTCTTGAGCATACTGGTGGAAGCTAAAGATTATAGAACATAATTTTCGTACACAATCATTATTCCAAAATAATATCTTTCTACTTACAACTTTTGTAAAATGATTAATTGCAAAGTTGTGAAAAAAATACAATTGCCAATCATGGCAATTAAATGCAAAATTTAGCTTTGTATTGCATCAATTGGAATTGCATTTCCGTAACATACTTTTACAACAAAAAAAATCTATACGTAACAATTTTTATCAATGATAAACACCATATTGCTTTATATTTCAGTAAATTGCCATTTATGGCATGGTAGAGCTTGCACTAAAAGGACGTAAAATAAGCAAACCCGATGTTCAACCAAAGAAACAAGTTCCATATGCTGCTATAGCTGGAATTATAGCTCTAATAGCTTTAATCCCCTTGATTGGAATTTTAGGTCTTCCACCTTCAGGTCCTTCGTTAGCACTCACTTCAATATCTACAATTGGTGCTGGACCAACTGTGCTTGAAAGCTCCTGTGTTTCATCTTACTCCAATGATCCAAATCTTTTGACGGTATTTCCAATCGAAACAAATTCTAACATAGATACTATCTCATTAGATAGAAATGTCAGGCTTTTGACAATCTGTGCTAGTGGTCCAGATGGCTCATCTGGTTTTTCACATATACTAGTACCAAAAGATATTCTGGGAGAACGAGTTAGAGTTACATTAGATGGTCAACCCGTAAATGCTAGGGTTCAGGATTTGGGCAAGTATAATTTGGTTTCATTAGACTATCATCATAGTGAAAGGATCATAAAGATAACTGGAGAAAATGAAGTTGCGCCACCAACACCTGTACCCACAGCTCCTATACCGGCTGCACCACAACAACAACAGCAGCAGCAACAGATGGTCGTAACGGTTCCTAGTGCGCCAACTTCTGTAATTCCATTAGATGTATGCTGCGTACAGCCAGTAGACCCGCCTACACCTGATCCTTGTTTACCTTATCTTCAAACAAACTCTGTCGTAGGAAGTGGTATACCTGTGATATTCACACCTGGAGAAAAACCATCATTTTCAATACAACCAACGGCTAGCGGCATAAAAGTTCAGACTAGTACAAGAGCGGTTGTTAACTTCATAAGCGATGTAGGAGAACCAGTTGGAGTTGTCTTCAAACTTACTAACTTGAGCGATGAACCTTCTCTCATTAGGATCAGGGTCTTCTCATCTGACAGCATGCTGGTAGATCTTATTTCTGGTAAAGACATTGATACTGTTAGACCCATTAGTTTTAGTGAATATATAGCTGAAGTTAAGGGCGGTGCCACAGGTGCAGAGCTAGAAATTCATGCAACAGCAATTACTTCAGGCTTCCATCCTTTCATCTTTGAGATAAGACCACTGTTAGAACAGGCACCTTGTATGTAAGAATACAAACAAATCTTTTTGCATATTTTAAATTCATGCCATCTATTGTAAAATATCGTATGCTGCTTGAAGTTCAATCTTCATACTTTGCTTGTAGGATCTTTCCAATGTCTGCAAACAAGTAATAATTATCAAAAAATACAAGCAAGAGGTATTGCTTAACAAAATATCAGGATCCTTACTTGTGGCAATACTGGCCTTTAGTATGCTTACCAGCTCATTCGCTTCAGCATTAGTAACAGCTAATGCTGTCAATGACCAATTGAATTCTTCATCTATCGCAGACGACGGTTCAGATAAGACACAACTTTCGGAAAAGCAAACAACACAAAGAGAATATCAAAAGAGTGCTACAAGTCTCGCTCCACAGATTAAAACGCCAACTGTTATTGTTCTTAATGAACCTGTAAGAAAGATACGTGCAGATGAAATCGTACTTTTCATTGGAACCTTGAATACAAAAGCAGATGAACCGGTATATGGAGCGAAGGTCTGGATCAAATATACCGATGCAAGAGGTGCTCAACACTTTTTAGGTTCATCGGTAACAGATGCCAGTGGGAAGTTTATCATAAAATGGGTAGCAGGAATCTATGGGGGAGTTACTTCTATGGAAGTTTATGCAGAATTTGCAGGAAATGATGATTATACAAATTCTAAAAGTAAGAGTTTTAACATAACAATTGACAAGCAAAAACCATCAACGATTGTAGCATATACTGACAAGAAAATCTATGAACTTGGAGATTATGTTGCAATATCAGGTAAGGTCAATGATATAACAATAACTAAACTAGTTGGCATAGAGGTATTGAATCCTGAAGGTAGATCTTTCAAGATGGCACAAGCCCCAATAAGTGATGGTTCCTTTAAATGGCAATTCTTACTTGCTGGACAATACGCAGTACCAGGAAAATATAATATGATTGTTAATTATTGGCACGAAAGCTTCAAGACTAGTTTTCTGTTAGATGGAAATGGTATTCAAGATGCTGTAAAAACCATACTTTCACTTAACCCTCCTCACATGACTATACAAAAAGGAGATGCCCTTCTATTCACAGGCTCTCTTATGGCGTCTGATAAAACTACTGGTATTCCACGTGCAAAGATCCTGATAAGCTACATTGATAATAATAATGATGTTCGTCAAATAACTTCAGGAACAACGGATAATGAAGGGAAATTCTCTATGAAGTGGAAATCTAATCTAGATACTGTAGGTACTGTACGAATTTTTGCGTTGTTTGAGGGAGAGAGATTGTTTGAAGGTGCAGTAAGTCAAGAATATACAATAACTCTTGCCAGCAAGGCAAAAGAATTTGTTGCGAAGACTGACAAGCAATCATACAACTTTGGAGAGATAGTGAAGATCATGGGTAGTGTTCCTCAAGTATCAGATGTTCCTGTATTAATACAAATATTTGATTCGCAGGATCGTGTATTGTTCACAGATAATATTGAAATATCAACAGATGGAAGTTTTAATTACGAAGTTCTTGTTGAAGAGGTTATGACAATCTTTGGGACTTACAGCATAAAGATTAGTCATAATGAAAAATCCAAGATATTAGAGGTATATGTTACCCAACCTGAATATGGAACAATAATGGTAAAGAGTACCCAGTTTGTAGATTCCATAAACCTGCCAGTTAATGACTTGTCTCAAGATAAAGATGTCTACCTAAAAACTACTGTGAAAAACAATGTGAATATGGATCAAAGCTTTCGCTGTATCATGCAGATACAAGACTCTGACAAATTTACCGTATTAATCAGATCAGCTGAGCATGTTATCATAAAGGGAGAAACGGTCACTTTGGAAATGCCATGGGTGCCTGAATCTAAAGGTGAATTTACTATAAACATATTCTTGCTCCAAAATAGTGAGAATCCATTAGTTTTATCACCCATGCCCGCTACTCTGCATACGTCCGTTTATTGATCATGGTAAACGAATCTCCAAAATCAGTAAATTGCATATAAACAATTACTAAATGCAAATGAGTCT
>CAYJTD010000172.1:0-3963 GCA_964372525.1 uncultured Nitrosopumilales archaeon
AACAAGGAAGATCTTTAATCACTAAGATCCAAGGAAGCCGAACTCGCTAGGAAAATTGAAGATTTTAAAAAGACGGAAGAGTTCAATGTGTATATGAAAAGCAGAGAGGAATTGAATAATGTAAAGAATACGGTAAGTGATATACTATCTGATGTCAACGCAGATTTTTCGCGCATATCCAGACCATTGAGCAAATATACTTACGAAGTGGGCCTCGATAAGGATAGCAATTACTTGATGCAGTCGATACTGGAGAATCCCGTTAACCTGATGCATGATTCTAAGGTAGAACAAGTGATTGAAGTGTTGAATAAGGTCATAGAAGGCATGCAAAAGGGAAGGATAACAACGAAGAATCCTGAAAAAGATGTTGACAACATGAATGGATTAATATCGAATTTACCTGAATATGTAAAACGATACAAGGAATACGACTCCTCGGTGAGGGAATTGCAGAGCAAAACCACTGTTGTTAACAATAAATTGGAAGACATGTCTGATGAATTGCGAAGAATCAGAGATGATATACAGCAGAAAGAGTTCTATCTAAATGATTATTACAAAACAGTAACCAGTGTAAAATCTACTATGAATAACGAATTGAGGAAAATTTCTGAAACAATTGAGAGGGCTACAGGTAGTAGAATCAAGATTGTTGTCTGATTCTTTGAAAGTGGGTGAGGGTACATACCATAAATTTGTTGGTATAGATGGAAATGAATTTTTGATTAAAGATTAATCTGATGCAACTTACCCATCAAGGTATGTTAGCCAAAACAATATAACCTGATGGAAAGGAAGTATGGGGATATTCGGTATACAGGAAAATCTTGAATATATAATGCTAATTTCTATGCCATCATTAGTAATTGCTGTTTTCCTTTCCATTTCTGTTATCTATGCAGATTTCAGCATAGTGTTATTCTCTTCCATATTTCTGATAACATGGTAGGTTTAGTAATATTCAAAATTGAAATGATGCGGCATGCGTAAACCATTTTCATTGAGTACAGATAAAGAATTTGTAATAGATAGCGAAGAATGTATGTGTTCAGATCCTTCGTGAAATTTGGGGGCTTATTGCCAAAATTAGTGTGTAAAACTGCTTTTGACATAAACACATACCGCAAGAGATCTGGTGTACTATACCATTCTTGATCCTGATGTTCAAAAGTAAAAATCATTGCAATGTTTAAATTCTATTTAGATCTTATTTTCGACATGTCTAATCCGAGCGAGGTTCTTGGCGTGGATCTTGCAAAGACAATACTTGATACGAATATCTTCCATGTTATGCTTAACAGAAGGTCTCAAAGGAAATTCGAGAACAGACCGGTCGAGCAGTGGAAAATAGATATGATTATAGCAGCAGCAGATACAGCGCCCACTGCTGGTGGTTTCCAGGGATTTGAGGTGTACCACGTTAAGAGTGAGGAGATAAAGCTCGAGCTCGTGGAAGCTGCCAATAACCAGCAGTATGTGAATGCCCCACTTGTTCTTGTCTACTGCAAGAACCCGTCCAGAGTGAAGATGAATTTCCCGGAACGTATTCTCAAGAAATTCTCCTTACAGGATGCCACGCTTGCGGCTGCTTATTCACAGCTGGTTGCTCATGCTCTTGGCTTAAGCTCCATATGGATAGGCATGATAGACGAGGAGAAGGTCATGAAAGCATTGGGTACTGATCTGGTACCATCATCAATCCTTTGCATAGGGTATCCGCATAAGATCCTTCACCCCAAACCCAAAAGGAATATGCAAGAATTGGTTCACCAAGTGTAGTTATCATTTTTCACCATTCATTCTCTAAAGGTATGTGTTTATGTCAAAAGCAGTTTTACACACTAATTTTGGCAATAAGCCCCCAAATTTCACGAAGGATCTGAACACATACCGAAGAATAATTAGATTTCTATCTTTCTTTCTGCCACGTTGAGCATATGATGCGTCACTATTATGCGTATCGCAGCACTTCTATTAACATAGTATCCTTCTTGCACAAGTTTGTCAAGCTTTTCTACTATCTTATCTGGTAGGCGTACTGGTATAACACGCACACTGTGTTTTTGACGTATTCGCTTCATTATACAATAGTATAAAGTTAAATCTTTAATAAACTTTCTTCATAGATGAGTGCATACATGGTCTGCCCCCTTCCTAAAGTTTTAGCGAATGATTAACCCAGTTAAACACAAGGCTCAATTAGTAAAGTTGTGTCTGTCTAGCTCTACATATTTCTTGACCTGTTCTGGTATGAACTTGCACTGGTACCTGTGAAATTGTCAGTTCTTCCATTCAATTATTGAGGCAAACACTTGATATTCTCTAATTTCTTTCTTCTCAAGACAATGTGAAAGTTTTCTCTATGAGGCAGATTTCGGCGTCTGGTTCGCAGTATGGCGATACAGCAGGGACAGCGAGTTTCTGACCATTCTATGAATACTTGACACATAGTACATCTCTTTTGACCATCGGTATACCTTCGTCTCTTAGGATGCCATCCTACTGGTCTGTACTTCCCACACAACCCCTTACAAAACATGGATCCTTACCCCGATGGTCCTATCATATTCCATCCAATGATTAATCATATGAGTGCTCACTGGGATTTACGGCTTCAAAGATGATGTATGGAGGCTCGATATTAGCTAATCTTGGTTCCACTATCATTGTTCAATAGAAAATTGTAAATATATAAACGTATACTAATTGCTATACTATTCAGATTGAATTACTATACAACTGTAGAATTATATAATAGATACTCATTCTACTCATTCAATATGAGCATATACGTGCTTGAATGTGTTTGTTGCGGAGCACAGGTATTGGGACGTATTGGAAGAACCTGCGGTCAGTGTAGTGCAAGTTTATGTTCAATATGTGACAAGTGTAATTTTCATTGTTCATGCTCATTGAATGGAGGTTGAATGAAGCAAATGCATGAAGCCGTAAGGAAAGTTTCTTTTGTACACTGCCCAAGATGTTTTTGGTTGGTTACATATTTTAAGAAGAATAAAAAGAACAAAAGTAACTGTCCTCGATGCGGTACAAGACCACATATACAAACTGTGATTGTGAAATTGCGTATAGAAGAAACTATAGAGGAAGGAGGTTTAAATGAAGAAATAACAAACAATATGAAATTTGATGGAAAGTCCATTAATCCTGTACTTACAACAGGAATGAGGTAAGTGTGTAGATGCCAGTACCAGAAGAAGCGCATAATTTAATCGAAAAGTTTGATGATCTTTTGTGTTCGGATGAAGGTCACTACTCAAAATGTTCTACACCTAACACTTGCAAATGTCGGTGCCATACAAGTAGAGCGAAAACTCCAACTATGCAGAAAATGCAATGCGACGCTGCATGGTGCAATAGTTCGCCAACGAAGGAATGTAGTATCTGTCGTAGAGTCTTTTGTGACAGAGATTATCAGACACACTTATGCAGTATAGAAGTTTGACTCATATTTATTAAAAGTGAATTGCCATGACATGCAGAAGAATATGTGAGCAATATAGAGCCAGTAAATGGGATCATGGTCGTTATTTGGAAGGCCATAAGAGATGCCAGATCTGTGAGTTATTTATCATTTGGAAAGGGCCTACATGTCCGTGTTGCCACTACAAACTTAGAACTACGCCCAGATGCATGCTATACAAGAACAAATTGCGTGCTATGAGGATGAAATAATTAAGGTGAAAAGATCCGTGCGAAAGTCGGGACTAGGTACGTTATTTATCCCAGCATAAATAACATGAGTGAATATTATGTCAGAAATAGCGATCAATGGCCTGCTCGTTGCAGTAGGGCTTGCAATGCTGTATTTTGGTGCAAAATGGCTTGTGGGTGGTTCAGTTAGTATAGCCAAGAGATTGAGAATTAGTCAATTGGTTGTAGGATTGACCATAGTTGCTTATGGAACTTCTACACCAGAACTGACTGTAAGTATCGCTGCAG
>CAYJTD010000173.1:0-3952 GCA_964372525.1 uncultured Nitrosopumilales archaeon
GCGGTTCTAAAACGTCTGAAACATGCTCCCATGTTTGCCCTCCGTCAGTACTCTTTATCAGACCAGTGTTGCCCCCTGTTGAAGGATGGCCGCTAGCATAAAGAGGCATGCCTTCGCTCTGAGGTGCATTAAATGCCATATAATCTGCCCTGTTCTTATCTACCTTAACAGGTAATCCACCGTTTATGCTCTGATAAAAATCTCCATGTGTAGCTATGTATAGGATGCTACGATTAGATGGATCGAATCCCAACCCATGTACGTGCAGCCATAAGATAGTTCTAGACTCACTGGGAGAATTGGTTGTAGGTGAAGCAGGATTTTGCATGCTGATCGCTATTCCGGCTACAATGGCAACAGCCGCAATGCCTATACCAACAAGAACGAACTTATTTTTGTTTGATCTAGAACCTTTTTGTTGTTTACGCATCTGGAATCCTATATCTTCCCCATATTAAACAACAGTACTTTACAAATGTAAAATTCATCTACTTGTATCATGAGTATTTTATCCTGACAACGCCCGTATTCTCCCCTTGTATTTCTCCTTGTAAAGTGTCAAGCAAGATTTGCAACAAAAATAGCGCTCATACTCTCCAAATCGCAATATTTTTGGTTCTTTAGGAATCTCGCCCCTACAATAATTGCATGTAATATTCACAGTCACTCCAGGTTTTACAACTATATCCTGTTCATATTTAATTACTCTAGTTATGAACTGACTTGATACAGATTTAACACCATCAACTACAGATATCTTCTTCCTGATTAACGTCTCCAAAGATTCTGGTTTATCAACTACAACCTTTAATATCATGTTATTATCGCCCGATGTAGTAAAAACATTCCTCACTTCATCAAACTCAGAAAGTTGTCTTGCAGCATCTAGTGTTTTCGGAGCAAGAACCTTCATGAATAACAACGCCGTGATACCAAGCTCTACCTTATCAGTATCCAAGATCGGAATTATTTTCTTTATGAATCCTATATTGGTCATTCTCTTAAATCTGGTTTCGACAGTTGGAGTGCTCACTCCTATGTCTTTAGCTATCCGCCTCAGAGATTTTCGTCCATCGTTCATGAGTGATTGTATTATCGCATTATCGATCTTATCGAGTGTAAATGGCATGACTTCACTTCGTATCTATTAAATATTAAGATTACTTCATTATTTCTTTACAATTGTAAAGCGTGAGATTTCGGTGCTAATTTTTCCTACTATTTGCATATCTTCCTGTACCAGAGCTGGCGCCTCGTTTATTCCATCGCCAAGCATTACGATCTCAATTCCTAGCTCCTTTAGAGTTTTTATCACATCTACTGATGAATATTTCAGAATACCTGCAAGTGATAACACAGGTGTAAATCAAGAATTGTAAAGGAATTTCAAAACACCATCTTTTCCATGGTTATTTTACGATGTTTTTATAATTTATAAGAATAAACTGTTACTAGTTAGTAAATATATATGCATCCTACCTATAATAAGTTATAAATGAAAAAAATTGCCACGCTTGATGATATCGACGTTCTTATACTCAAAACAGCTAGCATGCATCCTAAAATTAGCCAAGTAGAACTTGCCAAAAAGATCGGCTTGACACAACCAGCTATTTCTGGTAGGTTGCGTAGGCTCAGGAAAATGGATATGCTGAGCGATGAAGATATGCGTGTTGATTCCAAAGCACTTGGTTTGAAGATGATCAAGATCGATATGCAGGCAACTAATGGGTCTGCCATGGTAGAAAAATTTAGGGGATGTCCTATCATAGCAGAAAGCTATGTTCAGGGAGATAACGGTTTGTGTATGATCGTTGTAGGGGAAAGCAATCAATTTCTCAACTGCTTTGTAGCCGAACACCTTGAGAGGAATGCGAATATTTCAAACATAAGGACTGAAACTATTTCAGAAAGCCTGAACGGTTTCAGAACTTGTATGGATATGAGCAAAAAACTAGACATGCCACCTTGCGGGGATCATCCATGCAACAAGTGTGAATATTATCTTGAAAACGGTGGCGAATGTGTTGGATGTCCAATGACCAAGTTTTACAAGGGTAAAATGTGGGTCTAGTGGGCTAATGGTTGTATTAGCATTAGCTGCTTATAAGTTATAATTCACAACAAAAGATATTAACATTTATAGTCGTTTGATTATCTAAAATCAATGCTCCAATTGAAACAGCCTTTTAGAATTGTACTTTTAGCGATTTCATCATCTGTTATCGCAGTTTTCTTGTATGCATATAAATGGCTCGCTGGGACCTTTAGCATAAAGGACCTAGCTTTTATAGCTACCATGTTCGCGGTGCTGCTCTTCATGGCCTTTATGATATGGAATCTCAGAACTGTAAAACGCCCAGATAATTACATGCTTGAAATATACAATACATTGGGGGAAGAAGACGATGTGAATTTCAGAAAGGAATTCAAAAATTACGATGTTGCAACAAGTTACATGCAGATGTACAGGAAGATGTATCCTCATTATAGGTTTGTTCTTGTCTCAAACAGCACAAATTCCAAGAAGACTGTTCATAAATGGCTTGAATAGTAGTTGGTAGAATGCAAGAACGCAAGCTCGGCTAAACAGCTCTTCAAATCACTTTAGAAGCTGGAGCTGAAGTTTATGTCTCTCGCTAGTTCTTGAGTTGACTATTACAAGAGGTAACTTTGACATGCGGTCTATTGCATTGGTACACATCTCACATAAAGTAAATCCGAGAAAGATTTCTTGGTATTTGATACCTATGTGCACGCGATTACAGCATGGAAACACCTCGGCACATAGTGAGGGTGCATCCTTGATTATGTCGAATATTTCCTCTCTATCAATCGGTAACTCTATCTCCCATCTTTCTTGATCGTAGAAATGGTGCTTTGGATACTTTCCAGATTGTTCATTACCATACAACTGGGTCAATCTAATAGTTTTGATCTTTTTAAAGGATTTAAGCTTTGAATTTGTCTTATACAATATAATATAGATTAATTGCTGCAAAAATTTTTACATGCAGAAAGTCAATACGACTTTTATATAATATAAGACAAAGAGTCACTCTTAATAGGTGCAGCCTTGCATATTTTCCGTGCTGTTACCATCAGAGATCGAATCGCAGTGGTTGATTCCGGCCACAAGAAGCATAATTGCGATAGAACTTGTGAAAAAGCATAACTTCAGTCAAGAAAATGTGGCAGCAATATTGGGAATTACCCAAGCTGCAGTTAGCAACTACATAAGTGGAAACCGTGGTGATAACAAGATCATAAGGAAACTGCGAAGTAATGATAAAGTAATGGAATTCGTATATGATATAACAGAGAATTTGAGTACAAATTATTCGTTCACTCCCTATTGTATGGTTAAGTATATAGAATTGTTCAACTACGTGAGGCAGAGTCTTTTCATATGCGAGATACATCACAGTATAGAAGATCAGATAGATGATTCACTATGCGAGATATGCGAAAGTTCATTACTAAAAGGTAATCTATGTACCCACTAAAGACACAATAGACGCTATCCATTTGTAATTATCATACCTGATAATTATCATTGAAAATATGCCAAGGATTTATTAGCTGACAAACAAAATATGTACTAACATGAGAGGAAAGTTTTATGTTGTAATAATGTTTTCTATTGTGTTATTATTTGCAGGCACAACTTCACTCGACGCTCGATCAACCAAGGTAACAGCTATAATATTGAATCAGGTGCCTACATCAGCTTACTTTGGAGATGAACTGAAAGTTACCGGAAAGCTGATAGAAGCCGCTACAGGGGAAGGTATAGCAAATGCAGAGATAAAGATTATAGACAACAAACCGTCAGGGCAGGAAGTTTTAGTAACAACAAAAACTAGGAAGTATGGACTCTTCACTGCAACTTGGAATGCATCATTGGACGATCCAAGAGACAGAACGATGCACCTGAGAGTAAAGTATGATG
>CAYJTD010000174.1:0-3888 GCA_964372525.1 uncultured Nitrosopumilales archaeon
GGCATGCACCTATATCAATCCGGGTGACTGGAATCATGATGAAATGATTAAAGAAGTTAAAGACGGCTATTTCATTTGCAACATGAAGGTTCCATCTATAGATATGATGCGCTACAACTGGAGCATTTCATGTCAATATGCGTATGAAATCAAGGATGGTGAAGTTAAGGATCTGTTGCGGGATATCATAGTTATGGGTATTGCTCCAGAGTTCTTCAGCTCAATTGATGCGTGCAGCAGAGAGTTTGAAATCAGGCCGGTTTTAAATTGTGGAAAAGGAGATCCCATGCAGACAATGAGAATGGGTAATGGTGGACCATATGTTAGGGGCACTGCGACTGTGAAGAGCGTAGAGCAATGAACATGACTTCATCTCATCATGGGTGATATAGTGCCAGATACTCTTGAGATAATCGCAGATCAAGTTCGGAAATGCACGTTATGCAAATTATGTGAAGAAAGAAAAAACGCCGTTTCAGGTGAAGGCAGTAGTTCTACAAAGCTATTGTTTATTGGTGAAGCTCCTGGAAGAAATGAAGACGAGCAGGGAAGACCATTTGTTGGCACCGCAGGTAAATTATTAACAGAAGCACTAAAGGAAGCAGGCCTTTCACGTGAAGATGTTTTCATTACAAACGTAGTAAAATGCAGGCCACCAAATAATAGGGTGCCGACGGATCAGGAAAGAGATTCATGCAGACCATACCTTGAACGACAGATCAAATTGATTAACCCAAAAATCATCTGTATTTTAGGAAGAACTGCATATGAAGCGTTGCTTGAAGGTGGTTCTATAACATCGAATAGGGGGAAGTTAATAGAACATGAGAAAAGATTTTACTTTTTAACAGTGCATCCAGCAGCTGTGATTTATAATCCACAATTGAAACCAGTGTTCAAGAAGGATATAGTTAATCTGGTTGATGCTTTGAAGAAAATTGAATCAAAGAAAGGCTCGTTGGAGGAGTATCTGTGAAAATAATTCCTAGGGAATTTTACAACAGGAGCACAATCGATGTTGCCAAGGATCTGTTAGGGAAAATACTGGTTAGAGTTATCAATGGAAAGATCCTATCTGGAATTATAGTTGAGAGTGAAGCGTATAGATCAATTGACGATCCTGCAAGCCATTCCTATAGGGGTAAGACTGAAAGGAATAGTGTGATGTTCGGCGAGGTTGGTCATGCTTATGTTTACTTCACATATGGAAACCATTACTGCCTAAACATAGTAGCAAAGGAAGATAATGTTCCAGCAGGTGCTGTTTTGATAAGAGCTATAGAACCTATAGAAGGAATAAAACAGATGCAGAAATTTCGTAAGATTGACGATCTTTACAATCTAACAACTGGTCCTGGCAAACTCACTCAGGCCTTAAGTATAACCAAAAAACAGAACGGAACTGATGTTACAAAAAAGGGCGAAACATACATTCTAAACGGCAAGGATATAGACAGATCTTCTGTAATAGCTACGTCCAGAATAGGCGTAAGCATAGCATTAGACAAACAATGGCGTTTCCTAATTGCCGATAACAAGTTTGTATCCAGAAAAGTCAGAATGAATAACTAACTATTGTTTGCATCGTCATTATTTCCATTTTCTTCCATAGTCCATGGGAACCATTTCCCGATATTTTTGCTCCAGTCAATTCTTAACGTGTAAATAATTATCACAGTTAACACTACACCAAATATACCCAACGATATGTAGAATATGTTAGGATCTGGTATGGTTTCAAGATATGGTAGAATAAATGATATGCCAAATGCCTTTGCTATCCAAACTATACTTTCAGATAATATTACTTTGCCAGCAAATGTTGCTACCAAGAATCTTATGGGTTTGTATTTTGACAAACCTAAAGGAATGTAAACCAGATCATCAGGTATTGGAGTTGCTGCAGCAACAAAGGCTGCTATCCATCCATATCTAGATACTAGTTTCTGCAGCGGTCGCATTCTACGTTTTGTTTCATCTGCAAGAATTTTTCTACCATAATAACTACCATAAAATATGATCATCTTTCCCCCCGTAGCACCTGCAGCACTTATGAGCGCCAGTAAATGTGGATCAAATTTTGGATCTATGCCCATAGCAGCCAATAAGACAAAAAATGGAGCTGGTATGAAGACAATTGCACTACCTACAAAACTTACAATGAGAAGACCGAGATAACCCAGACTTTCATCCACAGGAAAGATATCTGTAATATCTACCAAATCATTTTACATCAAGTACGCTTGTATTTAATTAATTTTGTAACAGTTTCGTTCATTTCAACAAGATCTGGTTTTTCACTATATAACAATAAATAGTTAGAAGCGCATAGGAAATGTGAATCATTATGCGTGACCTTCTACCGGTTATCAAGGCGTCTTTTAAAGACCCTGACTATTTACGCATGGCTGGTAAGATAATGCAAATAAAGTTTGGCAAACACGTCCCCTTGTTTGGTGCTGCTGACATTAACAACGTCTGCAACCTGAAATGTAAGCATTGTTACTGGTGGTTGAACAGGGAAGATATGCCAGACGGCCTTACTGCAGAGGAATGGCGTGCAATAATTCGTGATACTTTCAAGAAATTGCATTTATTGCAGATTGTAGTAGCTGGCGGCGAGCCTACTCTTAGACCCGACATACTGCAGGTTTTCGATGAAGAGCTGCCCAACAAGTATTGTGTTGTAAGCAACGCAACTTCTCCCTTACCGTATTTCAAGGGTCAGATTGCGTACTGGGTATCCATTGACGGCCCTGAAAAAGTTCACGATTTCATACGGGGCCAAACTTACAAGAAGATACGGGAAAATGTTACTAGGTTTAAGGAACAATACGGTCAGAAAAAATTATGGATTGCCACGACAATAAACTCATTGAATTACAAATATGTTGAAGATATAGTAAAAGAATGGGACGATCTTGCATATGAAATTGCATTTCAATTTCACACACCATTCAGCAATAATGATCCTTTATGGCTTCCGTATGGGGAGGAAAGAAATCAAGTCATTGACAAGATCATTAGTCTGAAAGATGAGTATAATGGCTTTATCAGCAATTCACCCAAACAGATGAACATGATGAGAGGGTCATGGGGAGGCGTCGGCACAACACCTGTAAAATGTCCAACATGGGTTATACTAGCATTAGATCACATGGGGCGTGTGAAGAAACCATGTTGTATAGGAAGTGGCAAGGAAGATTCCATCAAACCTATATGTGAAAGATGCGGCCTTGCACCATATTCCTCCATACTCTCCTTATTGGGGATGTCATGAAAATATAATGCATAGTAATCATATAGATTTAGTTTAAATAACGTGTTTTAACAAAAAACCGTATGGAATGCGCAGTGTACGATACGTATGTAGAAAAAAAAGATGGGGGAACAATGCACTTTGACGTTATCGTTGAGAAGGATACATCGCACGACAAGGCAATAGAGTGTGGTGCCAAGTTTCTAGAAGCTGTGGGTCAGGCAGGACAACCAATAACTGCAAACGAATGTCAATTTTGTCATATACAACAAGCACCTCCATTTGTAGAGAAGGAGATCAAGGAAAAGGGCTTCTACATCCAAAAGATGGAAGGATGCCCGTAAATCTATTTTTTAATATCCATTAACTCATAATTGAAATAAAAATTACCTACGGATTACCATCTACTCTGTAACCCGTAATAGTTCTTTTGATAGCTTCTTCGTTCTCTTGAGAAGCGATTTCTGCCGTTCCTTGCAAAACCATAACTTTTTCTTCTTGGTTGAGGCGCTTTGATTTCTATACCGAGCTCTTCGTTCAATCGTTTTATTGGTACTTTAGTACGCGCAAGTACTCTGTTGAAACCGTCTCTATCAAGGTCGGATACAAGTGTAAACGCCAATCCTGAT